>JBASLW010000221.1:0-10070 GCA_049656545.1 Methylococcaceae bacterium | reverse complement strand
ATCGTTTTCGGCAGTTTGTTCATTTTCTGAAACCGCCGCTTTGTAAGCGTGTGAACGATTCATTAAACCTTTCGATGTTACACACGTTAACAGCCACGTTAATTCTAAAATTTCTGGCACGTCCGATTGACGATAAAACACGGCATTATCAGTATCTAAACCTAATGCTAACCATGTTGCAGCGATTTCTAAACTGGATTGACGAACACGAGCAGGTTCTTGGCATTTAATCAGTGCGTGATAATCTGCTAAAAAATAAAACGGTGTGACATTTGAATTTTGACTAGCTTGAATCGCAGGGCGAATCGCGCCGACATAATTGCCTAAATGTGGCGTGCCAGTTGTCGTGATACCTGTTAAAACGGTGGCTTTTTTCATAGAAAATTCTCAAGAATAAAAAGGTAAAAAATTGTAATACATCATTTTATAGTAAAATTTTTCGCAATCACGTTTAAAACAGGAAAAAAAATATGAAATATGATGAAAAACGCGCTTTTATGCGTATCGATTTAGAAAGTGAAATGCACTATCGCCTCGTTAATTCAGATGAATTTTATTCTGCTCAATGCACGTCACTAAGCGGTTCAGGCGTGTCATTTGTCGCAACAAAAAGTTTTAATGAAGGCGAAGCGCTTGAAATTAAAATTACGCCACAAAATGCAATTACACCTGCTTTAACGGCATTCGTTGAAGTTGTTAGAGTATCAACAATGACAACAGGCAATTATGAAATTGCCGCAACAATTAAAACAATTAAAGGTTAAAAATGTTCACAATCACAAAAGAAGTTTATTTTTGTTACGGTCATAGACTAATGAATCATGGCGGAAAATGTCGTCATTTACATGGTCACAGTGTTAAAGCCGCAATTTCAATTTCACATGACGATTTGAATGATCAAAGCATGGTTTGTGATTTTTCAGATGTAAAAGACTGTGTTGAAAATTATGTGAATACCCAGTTAGACCATAATTTTTTGTTACATAAAGATGATCCAATTATTCCTGCCCTAATTCAAAATAATGAACGTTTTATGGTTTTAGATGAACATCCAACCGCCGAAGTTTTAAGTAAAATGCTTTTTAACCATTTACAAGAAAATGGTTTTAAAGTTTCAGAAGTCACACTCTGGGAAACGGCGAGTGCGAGTGCAAATTATCGAGCTAAATCATAAAAATTAGTCAAGGAGAATAAGAAATGTCAGGAAATAGCATCGGAAAATTATTTACCGTCACAACATTTGGCGAAAGTCACGGTATTGCATTAGGTTGTATTATCGATGGGTGTCCACCAAATATGGAATTATGTGAAGCGGATATTCAAATCGATTTAGACCGTCGCAAACCAGGAAAATCACGTCATACCACACAACGTCGTGAAGCCGATGAAGTAAAAATTTTATCGGGTATTTTTGAAGGTAAAACAACAGGTACGCCGATTGGTTTGTTAATTGAAAACACTGATCAACGTTCAAAAGATTATTCAAAAATTTCGCAAGCCTTTCGTCCAGGTCACGCGGATTTCACCTATCAGCAAAAATACGGTTTTCGTGATTATCGTGGGGGAGGGCGTTCGTCTGCGCGTGAAACAGCAATGCGCGTTGCCGCTGGCGCGATTGCAAAAAAATATCTAAAAGAAATTGCAGGCATTGAAATACGCGGTTATTTGTCACAACTCGGCACAATCAAAATTGAACAACTCGATTGGGACATTGTCGAAACCAATCCATTTTTCTGTCCTGATGTGAATAAAATTGCCGAAATGGAAAGTTATATGGATGCCCTTCGTAAAGAAGGTGAATCAATTGGCGCACGGATTGAAGTGGTCGCAACGAATGTTCCCGCTGGTTTAGGTGAACCTATTTTTGACCGTTTAGATGCAGAGCTTGCTTACGCGCTAATGAGTATTAACGCGGTGAAAGGCGTAGAAATTGGCGATGGTTTTAAATGCGTCGAAGCGAAAGGCACGCAATTTCGTGATGAAATTACCCCAGACGGATTTTTAAGCAATCATGCAGGCGGCATTTTAGGGGGCATTTCAAGTGGTCAAACGATTACGGCAAGTATTGCATTAAAACCAACTTCAAGTTTGCGCCTTGCTGGTAAAAGTATTGATTTAGATGGTAATGCCGTTGAAGTGATTACCGAAGGTCGTCACGATCCCTGTGTTGGCATTCGCGCCACGCCAATTGCAGAAGCAATGGTTGCAATTGTTTTGATGGATCATTTACTTCGTCAACGCGCCCAAAATCCAAAGTAATATGAGCCACGAATCGAAGTACACGCCAAAATACAAAAACAATAATCGAATTATCGAAGCGAAAAAAAATACCAAACAAACCGCACATTTTGGTGGAGATTTTTCGGATAAATTACGCGCTTATCGAGATTTACACGCCCACGCTTTGTTTTCAAGTTTAGGGCGTTTGGTTGCGTCACGTTTAAATGCCGTTTTAACCATTATTGTGTTGTCAATTTCGATTTCATTGGCGTGTGGATTTTATTTATTAGTTGAAAATGTGCAGCAATTAACAACAGATTTAGAAGCAAGTAATCAAATTTCGCTGTTTTTGCGTGATGATGTGTCTTTAGCAAGTGCAACAAAACTGGCGAATGGTATCAAGTTAGATCCCAGTGTTCAGACGGTTAAAGTTATTACCAAAGAACAGGCATTAAAAGATTTTGAAGAATTTAGTGGTTTTGGTGATGCCGTTCGGGCGTTAGAAAAAAATCCATTACCCATTGTGTTACAAGTGATTCCTAAAAATTCGCTTGAAGAAGGACAAAATATCGAAACACTAGTTGAAAATTTCAAACAAGCAGGAGAAGTCGATTTCGCACAATTGGATTTGGAATGGGTAAAAAAATTGCAATTGATGATTGATGTTGGACAAATGTCAGTGATTTTACTTGGTATGTTATTGAGTTTTGCGGTGTTATTCATTACGGGTAATACAATTCGACTTGAATTACATAATCGTAAAGATGAAATTGTGATTGCAAAATTAGTCGGTGCAACAAATAGCTTTGTGCAACGTCCATTTTTATACAGTGGATTTTGGATAGGATTTTTTTCAGGAATTAGCGCGTGGTTTATTGTCACGATTATGATGTTAATTTTGAAGCAACCCGTCGAAAAATTATCGATGCTCTATAACAGTAGTTTTCATTTGTTATTTATGGGTTTTTTTGAAACGATTGGTTTAATTTTTGTATCAGCTGGATTGGGAATTGCAGGTTCTTGGGTGGTTGTTCAATTGCAATTACAACAATTAAAAATTCGATGAGCAAAAAAATCAAAACCGCTTTTGTTTGCGACCAATGTGGCGCGGATTATCCGCGTTGGAATGGTCAATGCGCGAGTTGCGGCGAATGGAACACAATTAAAGAAATTCGTTTAGCCCCAGCTACCAATGAAAAACGTCCCGCCGCGACAGGTTATGCAGGTTCGCGTTCTGAAGTAAAACGTTTATCTGATGTTAATTTATTACAAGCAGAACGAATATCAAGCGGCATTTCGGAATTTGACCGTGTGTTAGGCGGTGGTATTGTTCGTGGAAGTGTCGTGTTAATTGGTGGCGCACCAGGTGCTGGTAAAAGTACCTTGTTACTTCAAGCGATTGCTAACATTGCTACACGAGATATTTCAGTTTTGTATGTGTCAGGTGAAGAATCATTACAACAAATCGCTGAACGTGCTAATCGTTTAAAATTGCCTGCTGAGAACATTTTGATGCTTGCCGAAACGTCGGTACAACGGATTTGCGATGTGTTAGATGAAATCCAGCCGCAAATTTTAGTAATTGATTCAATTCAAGTGATGCACACGCAAACGTCAGAGTCTGCGGCGGGTTCTGTATCGCAAGTGCGTGAATCGGCAAGTTATTTAACGCAATATGCTAAACAAAATGACGTGTCGATTTTTATGGTTGGACACGTCACAAAAGACCATTCACTCGCAGGACCTATGACGTTAAGCCACATTGTTGATACGCAAGTGATGCTTTCTTCAACAGATGATGCACGTTATCGGGTGTTGCGTGCAGATAAAAATCGCTTTGGCAGTATTGGTGAACTTGGTTTTTTTGCAATGGATAATTCAGGATTAAAAGAAGTGAAAAATCCATCGGCAATGTTTTTGAATCGTGCTGAAAATCCTGCGCCTGGCAGTGTCGTGACGGTTTTATGGGAGGGTACACGCCCTTTATTGGTTGAAATTCAAGCTCTTGTAACCGATTGCCAATACGGAAATCCTCGTCGTTTGGCGGTCGGATTAGACCAAAATCGTTTAGCGATGTTGTTAGCAGTTTTAGCACGACACGGCAACATTTCAACGGCAAGCGATGAAATTTACGCCAATGTTGTGGGGGGAATTCGAGTTACTGAAACCAGTTCTGATTTAGCCATTTTAGCGAGTATTGTTTCGAGTTTGCGAAATAAAATCGTTTCGCAAGACGCATTTTTTTTCGGAGAATTGGGCTTGAATGGCGAAATTCGTCCTGTGGCAAATGGTCATGCACGTTTGAACGATGCTGCTAAACATGGATTTAAAAAAGCAGTCATTCCCAAAGCAAATACCCCTAAAAAAGTGATTCCAAATTTAGAAATTCACGGCGTTTCAAATTTGATTGAAATGTTGGATATTTTGTTTGCGATTTAAGAAAAAAATGTCATTGCTTCATGAATTCGTTCTTGCGCTTTATGTAATACATTCAATGAAAAATCAGCATTTAATTTTCCTTGATTGAGTTTCACATACGCAGGAATGGTATTCAAATAAGGTAGGTATTTTGCTTTACGCGAACCGAAATAACTGTGCAATTTCGCTAAAATTACAATATCAATTAGCGTTAAATTTTCATCACCGCTTTCATAAAACCAATCTTCTGCAAACTTTGGTACATTCACCAAATCAGGTGGAAAGCCTAAATTGTGTAGCATCAATGTACCAACTGCAGGACTTAAAAATGGCAATGCCGTTTTTAGTTCCATTAAATTTGGCGCGTAATCTAATTGTTGCTCGGCAAAATTTAGAATTGGTATTCTGCCAATATCACAAATCAAACCTGCTAAAAGTGCGTCTTCTGGGCTAACGGTTTTACTTTCCTTTGCTAATACAAAACACAAACTGGATAAATAAATACTATTGCGCCAATTAGTTTCCATCATGCTCATCAATTGCTGATTTTCACAATAAAACAATTGTTTAACGCTAATTCCCATCACGACGCGACGTGTACCATCTAAACCCAAACGAATCACTGCATTTTGACAATTCGTAATCGGCGATTCAGCGGCGTAAAAAACGCTATTGGCAACTTGAATTAGCTTCGCCACAATGGTTGCGTCAAATTGCACAATGTTGGCAATCTCAGCAATTGCAATATCAGGTTCTTCTAATGCTTTTTTTAGGCGTAAAGCGACTTGTGGCAAACTTGGCAAACTTAACGTATTTTCACGGTAGGCATGGGCAAAATCAGCAAAAAATTTATTGTTTGGTAAGTCACGGGGTAAAGCACTTTTGATAAATTCGCTACCTAATGTGTAGCGGTATTTTCGTTGGCTCAAACGTTGTAAAAATAAACGCGAAACCGCCAAAATAATACTGGGTTCAGTCGTAACAGCCGTTGCACCGCATAAAAATCCACTATTTAACGGTAACATTGCTTGGGCGGTATCAAAATGAACGTGATACGGTAAAACGCCTTCGGGACGCATTTCAACGCTACCTTGTAAAAGGTAATACGCATAATCTGTGCGTTGTCCAACAATAAAAACGATTGAATCGGGATTGTAATGCAGTGTTTTATGCTCAATTTGTTCAAGCGTACTGTCAGATAAATAACGCAACGGTGCTAATTTTTTTAACAAAATAACAGGTTGTTGTTCTGAATCGTTCACTAAAATCGGGGCGGTTCTACCTAAAATTCCTTCTTCTGATTCTTGAGAAGACGGTTTTATCAACGCATCAAGTAACGACGATACCGTACTTTTTTTGTCTTCGGTTTTTTCTTCTATTACAGGTTCTGGTTTAGGTGGCGGAACAGGGCGGCGTGTAAAATCACCAAACAGCGCATTTTGTGGTAATAAAATGAGCTGTTGAAGTGATTTATAAAAAGCAATTAAAGTTCTAAACATTGGAATTACGCGAACATACTCATGGCGGTGTCAATGCGCTGTTGCGCTTTAATCAAAATATCTAACGAGAAATCAGGATTAAGTTTGCCATTTTTCAATTTTGTATAAGCAGGGATAGAGTTGATATAAGGCAAATCTTTTGCGCGTTCTGTCCCAAAATAACTGTGTAACTTAGCTAAAATGACAACGTCAATTAGAGTTAATTCATCGCTGCCGCTTTCGTAATACCAGTTTTCAGCCGATTTAGGAATTTCTGTCATTTCACTAGAAAAACCCAGTGTATGAAGAACTAATGCGCCAACTGGGGGATTTAAATAAGGCATAACAGATTGCAATTCATTCAAATCAGGATAGCTTTCGGGATGTTTTTCTGCAAAATGAATCAATGGAATTGCACCAATATCACAAACTAAACCCGCTAGTAACGCATCTTCAGGATTTACAACGCCCGATTCTTGTGCCAAGACAAAGCTCAAACTCGAAACATGCAAACTTTTTTTCCAAAGTTCCTGCATTTTGGACATAAGTTGTGGCGACTTTGTTTGAAATAATTGCTTAACACTAATTCCCATTACTAATTTACGAGTTGTATCAAGTCCTAAACGTGTCACCGCGTCATGGCAATTTTTAATTACCGATGTCGGAGCATAAAGCGCACTGTTTGCAACTTGAATCAATTTCGCCACAATTGGTGCATCGACTTGTACAATTTGAATGACGTCATTAACCGAAATATTTTCTTGTTCCATTGCTTTACGCAACTTAATAGCAACTTGGGGCAAAGAAGGTAAACTGAGTTTATTTTCACGATAGGCTTGCGCGAAACTATTGAAAAATTGCGTATTAGGAATTTCGGGCGGTAAATTGATGTCAATGACTTCTAAACTATTAGATTGTTGTTGCAATTTACTTTTATTTGCCCACCATTGCACGATAGAAGTCGGGATAGAAAGAATTTCTGTTGGAGATTGCGTAATCGCGGTTGCGCCGCAGATTTTGCCACTGTTGAGCGGTAAATTAGCTAACGGTGTATTTTCATAGACAAAATAATTTGCACCGCCGTCAGATTGCAATTCAACACTGCCTTTCAAGAGGTAATAGATATATTCACTTTTATCACCGAGTGCAAAAATAGTTGACTGATTTGTATAGGTCAAAATCCATTGATCAATTTGTGCAATTTCATCATCGTTTAAATCTCGAATAGGTGCGAGTTTTTTTAATAGAGATAATGGTTGTTTCGTTTCTGTCGCAAACAAAGGCTCTGAAACAACGGATGAAGGGTTTTTCACTTCGCAATCTTGAATGGATTGTCGTTCGACGATAATTTTTTCGTTATCTATTGTATTCTTAGAAAAAAGTGTGCTTACCCATGATGCCATAGTGATTCAGTCCGTTAATTCTTGTAAAAAATATCTGTTTTAGAAAATATATCGTGCCAACAACGTTTATTTTTGCTTATGAGTGACCACCAAAAACCACTTCCTAATGCACACCAAGAAATAATTGCACTCACAAATCGCAGTAAAGCGTGTCGCCATGTTAATGGTTTTTGATTAGTTGTTAAAATCTGAAGTTTCCAAGCGCGTAATCCTAATGTTTGTCCGCCATGCGTCCAAAACCAGCCATAAAAAATGAAACTAACTATTAACAAATAAAGTGAATAAAGGCTGTGTTGCGTAAAGGCTTGCCCCGCGTTAAAAGGCAAAATTAACGCGGTGGCAACAAACAAAACGCTTAACAATAATAATAAATCGTAGAAAATGGCAGCGAGACGGCGCAATAAATTCGGAGTGATTGGCATTTTTCACGCGGAATTTAGACTTTAAATAACGATAATTTTTGACCAAAATACATTGTCATACCTAACAATGCACTAAACATTAACAACGCAAAGAAAAACGGTGGACGGTGAAATAATAAAATGCCTAAATCGGTGACAAACAAACTGGTTAAAAGTGGTTGTTCAATAAGACTAGAAATAATTTTTTGAAACATGATAGAACTCCTGATTAAATCGCGCATACTTTGTCGTGAATGCAAAAAGATAAAAAAAACAGTGCTAATTTTACTCTATTCAAAAGGGCAATGTAAAAGAAAACAAATGTTGATTAACTGTGCATGAATTGCAATGATATTAGCCACATCATGAATAAAAATTATTAAGTGTGAACGCTATTTTAACTTTCCTAAAAAATTTTGACGATTCTGCACCGAAACCGATTCGTTCTGCCAAAATCGCCCGCCAAAAATTTATCGAAAAATCCGCTGAAATTCCTCGCGTTACTGAAAATTACAGCGGTGCAACGATTATTCCGCGCGGTGAACATACCGTTTCACGCCAACACATCTCTGAAAATGCGTTAAAAGTTGTCTATAAACTGAAAAAAGAAGGTTTTGATGCGTATTTAGTTGGTGGTTGCGTAAGAGATTTATTACTGGGACGTGAACCCAAAGATTTTGATGTCGTGACAAATGCTTTACCTGAGCAAATCGCCCAGTTTTTTTCAAATTGTCGAATCATTGGTAAGCGATTTCGTTTAGCACACATAATTTACGGACGCGATATTATCGAAGTAGCCACGTTTCGTAAAAGTAGTGGTGAAAGTCCAACTGATGCAAAACATCAAACGAAAGAAGGTCGCATTTTAAAAGATAATCTTTACGGCACAATTGACGATGATGTTTGGCGACGTGATTTTACGATTAACGCGCTCTACTACAACATTCGTGACTTTTCGATTGTTGATTATGTTGGAGGTATTGCAGACCACAAAGCAGGTTTAATTCGTTTAATCGGTGACGCGGGTGAGCGTTTTCGTGAAGATCCTGTGCGAATGATTCGGGCAATTCGGTTTGCCGTGAAATTGGGATTTAAATTACATGATGATTGCGAAAAAGCCATCGCCCCAAACGCCCATTTATTAGCAAATGTTCCTGCCGCTCGTTTGCATGATGAAGTGGTGAAATTATTTTTGACAGGTTACGGTGTACAAACATTTGAAATGTTACGTCATTACGGCTTATTCGAGGTGTTATTTCCCGCCGTTGAAAAAAATTTGTCCCTTGAAGATTCTCATTTCCCCAAAATGATGGTGATTCACGCACTACAAAATTCCGATAATCGTATTACTGAAAATAAACCAGTTGCGCCGTATTTCTTATTTGCCGCGTTGCTTTATGAACCAATGTTGCAACGTGCAAGAGAAAAAATCACCAAAGGAATCCACGAATCTGATGCGTATTTTTCAGCGGCAAGTGAAATTTTAACGCAACAAGTTCGCCGTATTTCGTTGCCGCGCCATTTAACGTTGGCGATTCGTGAAATTTGGAATCAACAAGCAAAATTTGAATTTCGTGTTGGTGCGAAAGCAAGCAAATTATTGTCACATCCCCGTTTTAGGGCAGCGTATGATTTTTTACTATTACGCGCACAAACAGGTTCAGCGCCACAAGAATTAGCCGATTGGTGGACAACGTATCAAAAAGTGAATGAAACAGAACGTCGTAAAATGACACAGCCGCCACAACAACCCAAATCCGCTAAATCGAAGAAAAAACGGACATATCGCAAAAAAACTAAAACAGTAATGATTTCAAATTCTGGAGTAGATTGATGCGTGTTTATTTAGGTTTAGGCAGTAATTTAGAAACGCCGATTGAGCAATTACGCACGGCGCGTTTAGCCATTTCAAGCGTAAAAGCAATTTCTGAAATAGCATTTTCAAGTTTATATCGCAGTCCTCCGATGGGTTCACAAAATCAACCTGATTATGTCAATGCAGTTATGGCAATTGAAACAAATTTGTCACCGTTAGAATTATTAGCCGCGACACAAAATGTCGAAAATGAACAAGGTAGAATTCGTAAAGAACATTGGGGCGCAAGAACGCTTGATATTGATATTTTATTGTTTGGTGATGAGGTTCTGAC
>JBASLW010000220.1:0-19972 GCA_049656545.1 Methylococcaceae bacterium | reverse complement strand
GTATAGCCATGATTATGCAAACGTACATCGTGGCGTGCATACGTTAAGCGTGCGTTCCACGGATTTGTTTGAAGCGGCGCGTGAAAAAGTGAAAACCTTTATCAACGCGCAAAGTGAAAAAGAAATTATTTTTGTGCGTGGCGCGACGGACGCGGTGAATTTAGTCGCCCAAACTTACGGCAAAGCCAATATCCACGCAGGCGATGAAATTATCATCACCGCAATGGAACATCATTCCAACATCGTTCCTTGGCAAATGCTTTGTGAAGAAAAAGGCGCGATTTTGAAAGTTGCACCGATGAATTTGGAAGGCGAATTGTTGATGCCTGAATTTGAAGCGTTGCTGAATGCAAAAACAAAACTGGTTTCTGTTGTTCACATGTCAAACGCATTGGGAACAATTAACCCTGTCGAAAAAATTATCGAACTCGCCCACGCGCAAAACATTCCTGTTTTGCTCGATGGCGCACAGGCAATTCCGCACATGAGTGTTGATATGCAAGCATTGGATTGTGATTTTTATGTGTTTTCAGGTCATAAACTTTACGCGCCAACAGGCGTGGGTGTTTTGTACGGCAAACAAGCGTTACTCGAAGCGATGCCTCCGTATCAAGGTGGTGGCGATATGATTCGCACTGTAACCTTTGAAAAAAGCACTTACGCAGGTTTGCCACATAAATTTGAAGCTGGCACGCCAAGCATTGCGGAAGTAATTGGTTTAGGCGCGGCGATTGATTATTTGAATTCAATTGGCATGGAAGCGATTGCGGCGCATGAAGCGGAATTACTGGTTTATGCGACCGAGAAAGCCTTGCAAATCGAGGATTTAAAAATTATCGGTGAAGCGAAAGAGAAAGGCGGGATTTTATCTTTTACGTTAGGAAAAATTCACCCGCACGATATTGGTACAATGCTCGATAGTTTAGGTATTGCAATTCGTGCAGGTCATCATTGCGCCATGCCTGTGATGGATTTTTACAAAGTTCCTGCGACAGCTCGCGCGTCATTTGCGATGTATAACACCAAGGCTGAAATTGATGCGTTGATATTAGGAATTAGAAATTTAATTGAAATGTTTGGTTAAGATGTTTTTGAGGAATTCAATGCGTCATTAACCGCTTTAATCAATTGTTCATCGGTAAAAGGTTTTTTTAATGTGGTAAAAACGCCTAAAGTTTGTGCTGATTGTAAACTGAATTCCGCCATAATTGTGTTCCGTCCACCTGAAATGGCAATAATAGGTACTTTAGAATTCATTCCAATTAAATCGAGAATCAAGTCAATGCCATCCACATTGGGCATCAAAATATCCGTTACGATTAAATCAAATTTTTGTGTCGCGCAAAGTTTTAAGGCTTCTGCACCATCGTTTGCAATCGTAACGTTATGCTGATTATTACGAAGCATTTTTGCAAGCATGATGGGATATTGTTCGTCATCATCAACAACTAAAATGTTTGCCATATTTTCCTTTTGGACTTGATTATTTAAAATGCAATTGTAACTAAAACCGTCTGTCAATTTAAAATAATTGAAAATCAACCGAATTTTTTTGAACTTTAAAATATGCGGTTTTTTCAGATAACGATTTCATTTCGTCTTCTAATGAACTTGACGCATTCGCTGCTTGAATGACTAATTCCGCATTTTGTTTCACGATATTTTCAGTTTCTGTAATCGCTGAATTTACTTGCTCAATCGCAACACTTTGTTCTGAACATGATTGAGCAATTTTTGACATCATGTCTGTGACACCTTCGATTGACGTTGCAATTTCTTGCATAATTTTTCCCGCATCGATAACAAATCGACTGCCATCTTCAACTTTTTCTTCTGAATCCGTAATTAAACCTTTAATTTCGCTTGCTGCGCTTGCTGCCCGTTGTGCTAAATTGCGAACTTCTCCCGCTACAACGGCGAAACCTCGACCTTGTTCTCCCGCTCGAGCGGCTTCTACGGCGGCATTTAACGCTAAAATGTTAGTTTGAAATGCAATGCCATCAATTACAGCAATAATATCGACGATTTTTAACGAAGACTGATGAATTTCTTCCATCGTATCAACAACATTATGAATTACGTTAACGCCTTTATTGGCAACTTCAAAAACGCGATTTATCGCATTATTTGCTTTTTCAGCCGCATCATCATTTTGTTGCACCGCAATTTTTAATTCTGAAATCGAATCTACCGTATATTTTAAGTTTTCAGTTTGCGTTTGTGTTCGACTCGCCAAATGATTATTACCTTCGTTAATTTCTTGAATGTTTTGATTCACGTTTTCAATCGCGCTATTTAAATCAAATACAACTGTATTCAGTTGCAAAACCGCCAAATTCGCATCTTGCGTTAAAACATCAAAATCACCACGATATTGTCGCTCGATTTTTTCAGTTAAATCGCCTTGCACCATGTTTGAAAAAACCCGTTTGAAATCATCAAAACCACTTTCACAAACTTCCAATAAACGATTTAAATCGTCCGTTAAAATTTTATAAAATCCCTGTTTATCTTCTGATTTAAAACGATTATTAAATCGTCCATTTATCGCTTCATTAACAATGACTGAAATTTCATTTTCAATGTGCGTTTGTGCTGTATTGTCATTCCATTCAACAACATCACCTAAACGATGACCGAATTGATTAACAATGGGACTGACGGTCAAATTGATATAACGCCCGCCAATCGAGATATTGACTTCAGTTGTTTCAGTCAAACTTTCAAGCAACGCGATTTGATGAGCGGGATTTTTATGAAATAAATCAATTTGTTGTCCGACAACTTTATCCGCGCGGAAATGAGGCAAATCTTTACAAAGGTCGCTTTCTGATTCTCTTAATAAATTTTGTGCCGCTTTATTGGCATAAATAATTTTGCGACTTGTGTCAGTAATTAAAACGCCTGTTGTCACATTATCTAAACCAATCAAAACCGATAAATGCTCATTAGACGCTTTTTTCTCCATATCAATTACAGACGCTAAACGCACAGACATCGCTTTCATTACGTCAAGCATATCGCCAACTTCATTGTATAAACAGGTATCAATCGGTTGCAGATAATGCCCTTGAGAAATTTTTCTAATGATTTCTTTGGCGTAACTTAAAGGTTTAAGAATGTCTTGTAAGATAAACCAAAAAGAAATAGTTATAAGACTTAGAATCAAAAGCAACCCAGAAACCAGATAAACTCGATAGCTATGCATAACAAAATCGGATGTCATTTCAGAATGGCTAATTGTGTTTTCTAACTCTTTTTCGAGCGATTCAATCAATAAATTAAAATCTTCCGTTTCATCGTCACTGACGTTTTTTATGATGTCGTCTGTCAAGTGCATACTGGCATCGTCATTTTGATATTGTTTGAGTGCTTCGCGGTATTTAATTAAGTTTTCATTACGGTCAGTTAATAAATGTTCAACTTGTGCGATAGGTTTTTTTTGCTCAATCAGTAAAATTTTGAGTTGTTCTAAATCTTGAATGGTTTTTTGATATTGACTTTCAAAAGCCGTTTTATATTTCGCAAAATCACTCGTGTTTTGTCCTCGCAACAAGATATTTTGCCATTCTTGCATTGACGATTTGAAATCAAACCTTGATTGGCGTGCCATCGCAATTGCTTTTGATGTGCTTTTAAAATCTTGAATGGTATGGTGATAAGTCACATCAAGCGCATTTGAATTTAAATAATTCATGCCACTAAATGAAACCAATGAAAAAATGGTGAACAACGCCAAAAAGAATAATTTATATCGAATTTTGATATTGGCAAATTCGCGTTTTAGTTTGTTAAAAAAGTTATTTTTTTCAACATAACCATTGAATGTTGAATAATTAAAAACCCCTGCATTCATTTCAGCATAAACAGGGGTAATTCTTTTCACACTTTCAGGATTCGGGGCGCGATGCACCGCCATATAACCAATGATTCTATCCTTTTGATAAATTGGCGTAACGTTTGCTCGCACCCAAAAAAAATTCCCGTTTTTGGTTTTATTTTTAATCAATCCTGTCCAAGTACGTTTTTGCGAAAGTGTTTTCCATAAATCCTCATATATTTTTTTAGGTACATCAGGATGCCGCAATAAATTATGAGAGCTACCGATTAACTCCTCTTTTGAATAGCCTGTAATTCGCAACAAATCATCATTTACAAAGGTGATAATGCCTTTGGTATCGGTGTACGACATGAGTAAATCATGTTCACTTAAAATATATTCTTGATTGTCACTCATGTTTGGTTGGGTCGTTTTTAAAATTAGGTATTGATGGTTAATCGGCTAGTTGGCACAAATCTTTATGGTTGAATGTTTAAAAAGCGAGGTTAATCGAGAGCCACTAAAATTTTGGCAATTTCATTGAAGTTAATAGGCTTTCTTAAAAAATGGACATTTTCTAAACTAAATAACGGATCATCTTTAGAAATATCGTCAAGCGTGCCAGATACAATAATAATCGGCATCGTTTTACGCATCGCTAAAACCACTTTCGCTAATTCAACCCCCGTTAAATTTGGCATCACGTTATCGCTAATAATGACATCAAAGGTTTGTGGTTTTTTAAGAAAATACAACAAGGCTTCTTCGCTGTTGGTAAAAAATTCACATTTTTGCCCGTTACTGATGAGCCATTTTTCAATCAATTTCGCGGAATCTTTGTCATCATCAATCACCAGGACACGATAGATTTTTTCGGTGAGTTCAGTATTTTCTTGATTAACTGAAAGATATGCCGACACCGTTTCATTAAATTCAAGATGGTCAAAAATGGGGAACAATAATTTAAATGTTGTTCCTACGCCTAATTGTGATTCAACAGCAACGTGACCACCCACATTATGAACCACGTTAGATACTGCAAGTAATCCTAATCCCGTACCTTTGCCGATTTCTTTTGTGGTAAAAAAAGCATCAAATACTTTTTTAATTTTGCCTTCTTCAATTCCACAACCGTCGTCAGAAATACTAATTTGCACAAATTTAGAATCAATATCTTCCATGCAAATGGTGCATTGTGCGGTTTTTTCGACAACTCGTGCATCAATCCGAATGTTGCCATGCCCTTCAATTGCATCACGCGCATTCACAATTAAATTCGTTAAAACTTGATGTAAATCAATTGTGTTGATTGTAATATCAGGAATTTCAGAAAATGAGGTGCTGATTTTAATGGTGCTAGGAATCACGCCGCGCAACATATTCACAACTTCTTTGACAACTAATGGCGCGTTAATGGGTTTAATTTCTTTTTGTGTTTCAACGCGCAGATATTGCGAAATTTTACCGATTAACTCAGTGGCTCTTTCAGATGCACGTTTGACGGCTAATAAATTTTCGGTAAATTCTTCTTTAACCGCGTTATCGGACACTTTATGGGTTAATTCCTCACACATTTTGTTGTAACCAACGATGCAACCCAACACATTATTAAAATCGTGAGCAATGCCGCTCGTTAATTTGCCAATCGTTTGCAATTTTTCGACTTCAAGCAATTGCTGTTGTAATTGAGCGCGCCCGTCAATACTTTTGAATTGGTGTTCAAAATTTCGGGTTAAATTATCTTCATTTAAATGTTTGGTTGTGCTGAGATTGTTACAAAGAATGACGTATTTAAGTAATTCATTTGAATTGGGATATTTAATTGGCGCAATCGTGGTATCAACCCAAAAAAAATTACCTTCTTTGGTTGTCATGCAAATTTCGCCAAACCACGCATCACCGTGAAAAATAATTTTCAAAATGTTGAGAAAAAACCCGCTGGATTGAATTTTTGCACCTAACATTGATATGTGTTTGCCAATCAATTCATCTTTTCGATAATTGGTCATTTCACAAAATTTATCATTAACAAACGTTAATCTCCCCGTTAAATCTGTTTCACCGACGCTAGTTGACAAAAGCAATGCGTCAAATAGACCGTTATAAGCATTATTTAAATGTGTCATGAGAAATTCACCAAAAGAAAGAATAACGGTTTAAAGTAATTCGATAAGATTGGAAAGTGCAACGCGCACTTGTTTTTGTGTATCCAATTTGGTGTCAAGTCGCGCTTGAAAAAAGGTTTTATTTGGACGCTTTATTTTTAATTCAATGTGTTGATTTTTCTGTTCATTATGTTGTTTGACTCGTAAAAAATACAAATTCCAACGTTCAACATCTTCTGACATAACGTAACTTGCAAAACGGCGATTTACTAATTTTGCTCTATCTGAAATGTTAAATAATTCCGCGCCTGTGAGATTACAGCTTGAAATAACGCCTTCCATTGTCAATGTAAAATACCCAATGGGCGCAAATTCATATAAATCAAAATAACGGTCGCGCGATTCTTCTAATAACACTTGCGTTTGACGTAATTCTTCATTTTGTAATTCCAATTCAATTTGATGAATCTGTAATTCGTGCATCACTTCATCAGCGTATTTTTTGGTTAGCCAATTTTGTAAATCATGCAAAACACTGTCTTTTTGTGACGACAAACTTGCTAATTTGATTTCGGCATCTTTGCGAAGCGTTGAGAGATAGTCTTGTTCAAACACGATACACTCCTGAATTTAAAGCATTGATTTCGGATTGTTTTCGTTCATTGATGTTAATTTCAACGCACGTCATCACAATCGGTTTTCCCTCGTTATTTCGCTCAATGATAGCACCACGTCCCATCACCCAAATCGATTCACCTGATTTTGTTTTAATTTGATATTCAGCGGTAAAAAACGGTGACTGATTTTTTAAATACGCGGTTAAGGCAAGTTGAACATCCAACGCATTGGTTGAACAAATCGTATTTTTCCAAAATGTGATAGTTGGATCAATTTCGGTAGATTCAAAACCGTGCATTTTTAACCAATGTTCATTGAATACAACACAATTGGTTTCTATATTCCAATCCCATGCAGCGAGTTCTGCATTGCCTAAAATTAACGTAAGACGTTCTTCTGTTTCACGGTCTGACGTATGTTGAACAATGTTGGCATTGATTCGTGCTGTAATATCCGTGAACGTTAAAACCACACCATCAATCACATTATCAAGCGTTCGATACGGTTGAATTCGCGCCAACATCCAAACATTTTCGCTAATTTGCATTTCTTGTTCGTAAGGAATTAACGAATCTAAAACGGCTTGCGCGGCGGTTAATAATCCTTCACTTTCGCCAATAGATTTAATATCGTTTAACGGTCGCCCGACATCTGACGGGACTAATCGGTAAATTTTCACGGCATCGCGGGTAAAACGCCGAATGGTTAAATACCTATCAAGAAAAATAATCCCGATATTGACGTTATCAAGCAGATTTTTCATGTCATTTTGAATGCCTGCCAATTGTTCAATTTTGACTTGCAATTCTGAATTGACGGTAATCAATTCTTCATTTACTGACTGTAATTCTTCTTTAGATGTTTCTAACTCTTCATTTGTCGATTGCAATTCCTCGTTTGTAGACTGCAATTCTTCATTCGTTGATTTAAGTTCTTCATTAGAGGCTTGTTGTTCTTCGACGCTAGATTGATAGCTTTCTTTTAAATACGCTAATTCGTGTTCTAGTTCTTGTGTGCGTCCGACTTCTTGAGATTTTGCAGTACGTTTGCGGCGGAGTTTTGGGCTAATGACATCTTGAAAACTAATCAGTAATAAACTTTGATTGGTTTCTGAGCTGGGAACTAATCGAACACTTAAACTGACTTTTGTTAAATCATCATTCGATTTAACAAACATCTCTTGATTGATGACTGAAATTCCCGTGTTGACCGTCGAATGAATTGCCGCATAAATATCTAAATTTAGTCCTTCGCGCGACATATCAATCACATTCAAACTTGCGTGACCTGCGGCAGGACGCAGATATTTTCCCGTATCACCGTGAACATAAATAATGTTGCCTTTCAAATCAGTAATAACCGATGCTGGCGCGAAAAACTGTACCAACAAACGACGGGTTAATTCTGCAAAATTCGTTTCTTTGAATGTGGTAATAATTTCGTCAGGCATGGCGCGATAATTTTTTTGCGTGACCGTCCAATCTGACGAATTATTCATGGGGACGCGATTTGCGGTGGTGGATTTTTCAGCGCGATAAAATTTCCATTTGCGGTCAATTGATGAAAATAATTCGACGTGATTTCCTATACTTTCTGACGGCGACAAAAACAAAACGCCACCTGCTTTAAGCGCGTAATGAAAAGCGGGAATGAGTTGCTCTTGTAATTCAGGTGTTAAATAAATCATTAAATTACGGCAACTGAGCAAATCTAATTTTGTAAAAGGCGGGTCTTTAATGACATTTTGAACCGCAAACACCACCATTTCACGAATTTCTTTATTGATACGATACCCTGAATCTTCTTTGCTAAAAAAACGCCTTAATCTTTCTGGACTAACATCTTGTGCGATAGCGTCAGAATACAAGCCTGCTCTTGCAATTGTTATTGCTTCGTCGTCTAAATCGGTGCTGTAAAACTGAATTTTGAATTCCCAATGATGCGTTTCACAAATCAATTCATACAATAAAATCGCAATCGAATAAGATTCTTCACCTGTTGAACAACCCGTTACCCAAACCCGAAAGATGTGGTCATCAGGACGTTTATCCTTGAACAATTTGGGTAAAATGTCTTTTTGCAAAACAGAAAATGCGTCGGCATCCCGAAAAAAACTGGTGACGTTAATCAGCAATTCTTTAAATAACGCATGAACTTCGGCAGTATTTTCTTTGAGAAAACGTGCATAAACATCGATGTCGCTAATGTTATGCAACACCATTCGCCTTTCAATACGGCGATGAATGGTACTTTTTTTGTAATGCGTAAAATCATGCCCCGTAATTTTACGCAACTGCGTCAAAATGCGATTCATCTCGTTAATAGTTTTTTGTGTTGTAGGCATTTTGAGTTTTGCAGTTAATTGAAATATCGGCAAAAAGTGCCGCTCAAGAAATTTAATCCGTTTTCAATAACGGTTTAATTTCAAGTCCAAGCAGCACTTTTTCTTTATTGGATAAATCGCCAATCACTTTACGAATGGGTTCGGGTAACTTTCGTACTAACGTCGGAATGGCGATAATTTGGTCGATTTCAGCGAAATGCGGTTGTTCAAACAAATCGATAATTTCAATGTCATAACGTCCTTTTAGATATTCTTCGCACAATGCTTGTAAATTTGAAACGGCGTTTAATGATTTTGCTGCGCGACCAGCAACATAAAGACGTAAATGCCAAATAATATCGGCTTCGTTTTCAATTACATCATCACTGAATAGGTCGTTCATAATGGTTTATCTGTGGTTACAAAATTGCGACGGTTAGCTAACTCATCAAGTGTGCGTTCGGAGGCTTGGATGCGTAATCTTTCGCGTTCAATTTCTGCTTCAAGAGCGAGTTGTTTATCTTCAAATTCAGCTCGCATAATCGCAATTTGCGCTTCTAATAATTCGCGTTTTTTCGCAATGGTTTCAGCCCGTCTTTCGATTTCGGTTTTTTGTACTTGGTCTTCAATTAACATTTTATTTTCACGCAAAATGCGTGCTGACCCAGTCAAAATGTTGCCATTTTCATCGAGAAGAATGTTTTCTAATCGAATACCCGAATCATTTAAGATAAATTCACGGACTTGATTTGAATGCGCCACACCACGCGCTTTACAAACATACAAAGCACGATTTCGTTCGCCGCTAAATTCAAAGTTTCGCAATAACAACCACACATCAACCAGCGAAGAAAGTCCAACACTGGTTCTTTCTTCAGCATCACCGCCGCCTGTTAAACTGTTGAAAATGGCGGTAATACCTTTGTTTTTGAATAAATCAACAATCCGAATTAACATCAATTTCACAGTTTCTTCATTCACACCAATATCGAATGCTGAAATTGGGTCAATAATGACAATTTCAGGTGAGAATTTACTGACAATGTCAGTAATTGAGGCTAAATGTTTTTCTAATCCATTTGATGTAGGACGAACAGCGTGAAAATGCAATAATTCTGCCTCGCGCCATTGCGCTAAATCTATGCCAATTGAACGCATATTTCGCTCAATTTGCTGTGGCGATTCTTCCATTGCCACATAAAGTGTTCGTTTTCCTTGTTTACATGACGCATTGACCATGTGAGCAGAAATACTACTTTTACCTGTGCCGCTTGTACCGCTGACTAAAATACTGCTACCGCGATAATAACCGCCACCCAGTAATTCATCGAGGCTTTCAATCCCAGACGTAATTTTTTCGTCGCTAACATCGTAGGTTAATCCTGCTGATGTAATAGGCATTACGACAAATCCCGTGTTGTCTAATACAAACGGATATTCGTCACCACCGTGAGCAGAACCACGATATTTCACAATCCGAATACGGCGTGTAGCCAGTTGGCGTTCAATCCGTAAATCTAGCGCAATTACACAATCGGCAATATATTCTTCTAAACCGTGCCGACTTAATTCATAACGTCCGCGTTCAGTGGTGATAATTGACGTTAAACTTTGTTCCTTTAACCAATTTACTAAACGTCTAAATTCGGTGCGTAAAATACTCAAATCGCTAAATGCTGAGAATAAATTTTCGATTCCATCAAGAACAACTCGTTTTGCACCAACGGATTCGACGGCATAATTCAGGCGAATAAACAACGCTTTTAAATCATATTCACCTGTTTCAACCATAATGTTAGGTAATTCAATTTGTAAAATTTTCAAACGTCCTTGCGCTTGATATTCTTGTAAATTGAACCCAAGTGATGCAACGTTTGTCGATAATTCCCCAGCCGATTCTTCAAAGCTGACAAAAACGCCATGCTCATCAAATTGTTCGATACCGTGAACAATAAATTCAATTCCAAACAATGATTTACCTGTTCCAGCGTAGCCTGATAACAAGCAAACTCGTCCTTGTGGCAATCCGCCACCTGAAATTTCATCAAAACCAACAATTCCTGTTGGACATTTTTCAAGTTCTAAAGCTAAATTGGTCATTATTTCTATCTGTAGTTAAAAATTTAAAAAAGAAAATGTAATAACTTGCATTTTACCAGTCTCACTTTAAACTTAAAATTTGCAAATCACCCTACTTTTTTAAAATTAACATGACAACTATCACTATTAAAAAACTGAATGCAGCAGACGCAAACTTCAATACGCAATTAAAAGATTTATTAGCGTGGAATGAAAGCGACGATTTGGAGATTCATCAACGTGTTTTGAGCATTATTTCTGATGTGCGTAAAAATGGCGATTCAGCAGTCATTGAATACACAAATCGCTTTGACCATTGCAATGTTTCAACCGCTAGTGAGTTAGAAATTTCAAAAGAAAAATTAAAATCCGCTTGGGAGAATTTACCGTCTGAACAAGCAAAAGCCTTAGAAGTTGCGGCACAACGAATTCGTGCTTACGCCGAAAAACAAAAACTCGAATCATGGCAATATACAGAAGCGGATGGAACGGTTTTAGGTCAAAAAGTGACACCGTTAGACCGCGTTGGGTTGTATGTTCCAGGTGGAAAAGCGGCTTATCCATCGTCGGTTTTAATGAACGCGATTCCTGCAAAAGTGGCTGGCGTATCAGAGTTGATTATGGTTGTACCAACGCCAAACGGTGAAACAAATGAATTAGTTTTAGCGGCGGCGTATTTGGCAGGCGTTGACCGTGCTTTTGCTATTGGCGGCGCACAAGCTGTCGCTGCGCTGGCTTACGGCACGCAAACTATTCCGCCCGTTGCAAAAATCGTAGGTCCTGGAAATATCTATGTTGCCACCGCCAAAAAATTAGTTTTCGGACAAGTTGGCATTGATATGATTGCAGGACCTTCGGAAATTTTGATTATTTGCGATGGCAAAACAAATCCTGATTGGATTGCGATGGATTTATTTTCGCAAGCAGAACACGATGAAGATGCACAATCGATTTTGATTAGCGATGATGCGGCGTATTTAGACGCTGTTGAAGCGAGCATTAACAAATTGTTACCCACAATGGAACGTGCTGAAATTATTCGCACGTCACTTACCAATCGTGGCGCGTTAATTTTGGTTTCCGATTTAGCGCAAGCGGCAGACGTTGCAAATGTGATTGCGCCTGAACATTTAGAATTATCGGTCGAAAATCCTGAAAAATTGTGTGAACACATTCGCCACGCGGGTGCAATTTTTATGGGGCGTTACACGGCAGAAGCGTTAGGCGATTATTGTGCAGGTCCAAATCATGTTTTACCAACGTCAAGCACCGCGCGTTTTTCGTCACCGCTTGGAGTTTATGATTTTCAGAAACGTTCAAGTCTAATCAATTGCTCTGCCGAAGGAGCAAATACGTTAGGAAAAGTGGCTTCAATTTTGGCACGCGGAGAAAGTTTAACGGCTCACGCGCAATCAGCAGAATTCCGTTTGAAATAACGCAACTCCATACTCTTGAATTCGGGCAATGATAATGAATTGCCCGTTTTAGATTTAATGTGCCGTAAGCTGAAAAAATTCACAATAACCGCTAATCACACATTTCTCACACAACGGTTTTCGTGCTGTGCAAATGTAACGTCCATGCAAAATCAATAAATGATGTGCGTCGAGCTTGAATTTTTCAGGAATCACACGTTCTAATTCTTTTTCAACCGCTAAAACGGTACTCGCGTGTGCTAAACCAATTCGATTGGCGAGTCGAAAAATATGGGTATCAACGGCAATTGTCGGTTCACCAAACGCCGTATTTAAAATCACATTTGCCGTTTTACGCCCTACTCCCGCTAAACTTTCTAATGCCGCGCGTTCATGCGGCACTTCACCGTTATAGTTTTCAAGTAATTTTTGACACAGCAAAATGATATTTTTTGCTTTTGTGTTAAACAAGCCAATCGTTTTTATGTAGTCTTTTAAACTATCTTCACCCAGTTCTAAAATTTTTTCAGGTGTATTTGCTACTTTAAATAATTCAGCAGTTGCTTTGTTCACACTTTTATCTGTGGCTTGCGCGGACAAAACTACCGCAATCAATAATTCAAAATGGCTGTTATAAATCAATTCTGTTTTAGGTTGCGGAATTGAAATAGCAAGTTGTTCAAATAAACGCGAAATTTGTTGTGAATTCATAAAGCAAACGTTTTTGTGTAAGCGACGAAATCCTTAAATTTCTGATTTGCCGCGCCATTTGCAATAACTTCCTGTGCTTTCGCAATGCCATCAATAAGTGAATCTGTTAAATTTGCCGCGTAAATTGCCGCGCCGGCATTTAATAAAACAATATCTTTTGCGGCACTATTTTCGTTATTTAAAACCGATTTCATCATGTTCAAACTGTCTTCGGGATTGGTAATTGCAATTTCGTTTAAATTTGCACGAGTTAAATTGAATTGCTCTGGTGAAATGGTGTAACAAAACACGTCACCATTTTTTAATTCCGCAACGTGCGTTTCACAAGCGATACTGATTTCGTCTAAACCGTCTTCTGCACTGACAACTAAAACATGTTCACTGCCTAATTTTTTGAAAACGTGCGCGAGCGGTTCGACCCATTTTTTATCAAAAACGCCAATCAATTGATTTTTAACTTTTGCGGGATTTGAAAGCGTGCCTAAAAAATTAAACATTGTTCGCACGCCTAAATTTTTACGCACTTCACGAGTGTGTTTCATTGCGCCGTGATAATTTTGGGCAAATAAAAACCCGATGCCTAATTTTTCTACACATTGTGCGACTTGTTCAGGTGATAACGTTAAATCAACACCAGCGAGTTCTAAAACGTCCGCACTGCCACAACAACTTGAAACAGAACGATTACCGTGTTTAGCGACTTTTCCCCCAGCCGCTGCAACGACAAAAGCGGCTGTAGTTGAAATGTTAAACGTATTCGCGCCATCGCCGCCTGTACCGCAAGTATCAACAACGTGTTCACCTGTGATTTTTATTGGTGTTGCGAGTTCACGCATCACTTCAGCCGCAGCGGCGATTTCATCAATCGTTTCGCCTTTTGAGCGTAACGCGCATAAAAAACCTGCCATTTGCGCTTCATTTGCTTCTCCTCGCATAAAAAATTGCATGGCTTCACGCATTTCTGATGGTGTTAAATTTTCGTGCTGTAAAAGTTTTTCTAGGAGTTTCGTTAAGTTCATTTTTTATAAAACCAAGGTTAATTTTTGAATCAATAAATTGGCGTAGGCATCCGCGTCGTAATGATGGTTACTTGGGTCATGATTTCGTAATTCTGTTTTTACCACACCATTTTTACCTAAAGATTCCAAATCCAGCATCACATAACAAATGCCATTTTGCTCACTAAAATTTTGCATTGCGCGATTAAACTCTAAGGTTAATGTCGTTCGTTCTACTTGCGAGGCAGTTACTTCACGGCGAGCATTGGCAATTTCGCCCCAATCGTTTCCATCTTCAATTGTCGGTAACGGCGTGCTAATACAAATTACGTCAAATTTTGCCTGCAATTCCAGCAAAAAATTTGCATAACATTTAATCGCTTTATTCATCATTGCCGTGACAGATTCTTGATATTTTTGCGCTCGATACCAAATCACAAAGCCTGTATCTACTTCACCCAACATCACAATCACTTTTTGAGCGGTCGAATTTTCGGCAGCATTTCTAAAAATGGGATACGCCTGCGTGGTGGAATTGGGATTTTCTAAACCAGAAGCAGTTGCGCCAATCACGGTTACAACCTCAAATGACAAATTAAGAAATGCTTTTTTAAATGTTGAATGTGCAAAAACGGGCGAATGTGAATCGCCTAAAACTAGAATTTCAGTCATTTTTTAGTTTGGATTTTTCAAAAGGTGAACTAACCACGCAATTTCATCTGGCGTTAAAAATGGTTTCCAAGGCGGCATTGCTGTTCCTTTTCGTCCATTTGTAATTACATCAATCAAATAATCGTCTGGTTTTCCAACTAAATTTTCAGGCTGCAACGGCAACCCTAAACCGCCTTGCAACGTCAAACCATGACACGCACCACAATCGTTTTTTAATAAATCACGCAATTCGGTTTGACGTTCAAGTGATGGTTCAACCGCGAAAGCAGAACTTGACAAGCAGGCTAAAAACAGTAATTTTTTCATAAAGTCTTTGGAATTTTTCAATGAATTTGGCTATTGTAGCGATTACTGCTAAATTTATCGCCATTCACACTTTTAGGATTTTTAAAAAATGTCAGACATCGAAATCGCGCAACGCGCAACCATGAAACCGATTATTGAACTTGCGGGGCAAAATTACGGCATTGCGCCTGAACATTTAGACCCAATTGGGCATTACAAAGCGAAACTTTCACTCGAATATGTCAACAGTTTAGCGGATAAAACAGACGGAAAATTGATTCTCGTCACGGCGATTAGCCCAACGCCAGCAGGTGAAGGCAAAACCACAACAACCGTTGGTTTGGGCGATGCGATGAATCGTTTGAACAAAAAAACGATTATGTGTTTGCGTGAACCCTCTTTAGGACCTTGCTTTGGTGTAAAAGGTGGAGCGGCAGGTGGTGGTTACGCGCAAGTTGTTCCAATGGAAGACATCAATTTACATTTCACTGGCGATTTTCACGCAATCGGTGTCGCGCACAATTTGTTATCGGCGTTAATCGACAACCACATCAATCATGGTAACGAACTGGACATTGACCCGCGTCGAATTCAATGGAAACGTGTTGTTGATATGAATGACCGTGCGTTGAGAAATATCGTTGTCGGCATGGGTGGGGCGGCAAACGGTTATTTACGCGAAGACGGTTACGATATTGTTGTGGCTTCAGAAGTGATGGCAATTTTATGTTTAGCAACGGGACGCGCCGATTTAAAAGCGCGTTTAGGTCGCATTGTGATTGGTTACAAGTCCGATAAAGTTACGCCAGTTTATGCGCGAGATTTAAAAGCTCATGGCGCAATGGCGGCACTTTTAAAAGACGCAATCAAACCAAATTTAGTGCAAACGCTTGAAAACAACATTGCGATTATTCACGGTGGACCTTTTGCTAATATCGCGCACGGTTGCAACACCGTGACCGCTACGAAAACCGCGTTAAAACTTGCTGATTACGTTGTAACGGAAGCAGGTTTCGGTGCAGATTTAGGTGCTGAAAAATTCATCGACATCAAATGCAGAATGGCAGGCTTAAAACCGTCAGCTGTTGTTTTAGTTGCCACCATTCGCGCCTTGAAATTTCACGGTGGCGTTGCAAAAGACGATTTGAATCAAGAAAACGTCTCGGCGGTTGAAAAAGGGTTTGAAAATCTTGAACGTCATTACAAAAACATTACCGAACATTATGGTTTGCCGTGCGTCGTTTCTATCAATCATTTTACATTTGATACCGAAGCTGAAATTGCGTTACTTCAACAAAAATGCGCCGATTTAGGTTCGACGTGCGTGGTGTCAAAACATTGGGCAAATGGCGGCGAAGGCGCAGAAGATTTAGCGAAAGCCATTGTTGAAGTAGTTGATAATCGTGAACCAGAATTTAAATTTGTTTATGATGAAAATTTAAGTTTGCTCGAAAAAATCGAAGCGATTGCCACAAAACTTTATGGGGCGGCAAACGTCACAGTGAATGCAAAAGTTAAAGCGCAACTTACTGAATGGAATAAAGATTACGGAAAATTCCCCATTTGCATGGCAAAAACACAAATGTCATTTTCAACCAATCCCGCATTGAAAGGCGCACCATCTGGACACACCATTGAAATTCGTGACGTGCGACTTGCAAATGGCGCAGGTTTTATCGTTGCCATTGCAGGCGATATGATGACCATGCCAGGTTTACCAAAAATTCCCGCTGCCGAGCGCATCGATATTGATGACGACGGCAAAATTACAGGTTTGTTTTAAACATTTTTCTTTTTTCTTTTAGGTAAAAATTATGTCAGATAAAAAATTTAGATTAGTCACTCGTAGCGATTTTGACGGGTTAATTTGTGCGGTGCTTTTGAAAGAAC
Source organism: Methylococcaceae bacterium (assembly GCA_049656545.1). Lineage (GTDB taxonomy): Bacteria > Pseudomonadota > Gammaproteobacteria > Methylococcales > Methylomonadaceae > UBA10906. The sequence goes on along the minus strand of JBASLW010000220.1, from coordinate 3,056 downwards.
TTGATTTGATTGGCGAAATTAAATTTGTTCACCCAAAAGATATGCAAGATGAACTTATCGATATTACAGATAACGACATCACCACAAACTTGCCGTATGTCAAAGGCGTGCATTTAGCATTTGACCACCATTTAAGTGAAACACTTCGCAACGAAAAACAAGAAAATCACGTTATTGAAGCCGATGCACCATCAGCGGCGCGTGTAGTTTATAACTATTACGGCGGCGCGGAACGTTTTCCCGCAAGCTGGAACGAAATGATGGAAGCGGTTGATAAAGGCGATGCGGCGCAATTTAATCGTAATGAAGTTTTGAATCCAGAAGGCTGGGTGCTTTTGAATTTCTTAATGGATGCGCGAACAGGTTTGGGACGATTCCGTGATTTCACCGTGTCAAATTATCAATTGATGATGGATTTAATTGATTACTGCAAAGACCATTCAATTGATGAAATTTTGCAACTTCCTGACGTGCAAGAACGTGTCAAACTTTTCAAAGAACACGAAGCCGCCGCTAAAGAACAAATCACCCGTTGCACCACGATTTATGGCAACTTAGCGGTTTTAGATTTACGCACCGAAGAAACGATTTATGCGGTAAATCGTTTCATGATTTACGCACTCTATCCTGAATGCAACATTTCAATTCACGTTATGTGGGGCATGAAAAAACAAAATACGGTATTTGCAATTGGTAAATCCATTTTGAATCGCACCTCAGAAATCAACGTGGGCGAATTATGTTTGAGCTATAACGGCGGCGGACATTTGAATGCGGGAACGTGCCAAGTTTCAAATGAATTCTGTGAAAAAGAGTTGAAAGACATTATTGCAAAAATTCAAGGCTAATTTTAGCCCTGTTTCCCATCGACTCGCGCCGATGTCAAAATCGGCGTGTAGACAAAAATAAATAATGCAAATGCCGCAAGCCACGCCAAGGTTGCACAATAAATCAGTACATTTGTCCATGACGTTATTGCTACTGGCAACATCACGCGAAACACTGCCGCAATGTTTAACAATCCAAACGCCACCGCAATTGTATTAGTCGCTTTAATTGCACGTCCTGTGTGACCTAACGACACTCGCGCCATCATGCCAATCGTCAAAACACCGATGCCACCAACGGTAAAAGCGTGCAACGCTAAAGACGGCAAAATCCATTCCCACGCCGCAAATGCCGTAAAAATAAACCCTAAAATTAACCAGCCATAACCCAAATATAAAACCCAAAGCAGCGGTGCAAACCAAACGCGAAACACAAACCAATTCGCCAACCGCCACGCATTCAAACCCGCAACAATCAATGCTGTAATTGCCAAAATCGTTCCTGAAATGCTGGTTAATTGCAATGCAAACAAAATCGCCGCGCTACCAATCGCCAATATATCGAGTTGTGGGTTTCGTGGAATTGAAACGCCTTTCAAGCCTTTTTCAGTAAAAAAGGGAAACACACGCCCAGCAATCACTAAAATCATTAAAACGATTGTCGCTAAAACCAATTGAATTCCAATCGCCGCACTGTTTTTACAAAAATCTAGCATTTGCCAATGAATCAAAAAGTTACCCACCATCAACAAACTCAATAAACCGACAAAAATTAAATTTTTGTAATTTTTCGTGCTGATTAAAGTTTTTGCAATGATAAAAGTCAGTGTTGGTAAAAAAGCAAAATCGACTAATGCAATTAAACCATCGGGTAATAAACCTGCGTAAAACGGCAAAATTCTCCCGTACAACCAAAGCAAACTTAAACCCACTAAACCATCACCTTGCAACGTAATTTTACCCGTCCAATTACTTACTGCTGTTAGTAAAAAACCTGCAATCACCGCGACCGTATAACCGAGTAACATTTCATGCGCGTGCCAAATTGTTCCAGTGAAATAAGGCGGCGACATTGTGCCTTGCGTCATTTGTTGCCATAAAATCAACAACGCCAACGCCGCAAATCCTGCTAATAAAAAGAAAATGCGAAAACCCAATGCAAATAATGGGAATTGAAAAACGGGTGATTTCATAATTATTCGATGTTTTGGATTTGTTCGCGAACTTGTTCGATTAACACTTTTAATTCAATCGCAATTTGCGTCATTTCAATATCAGCGGCTTTTGAGCCAAGCGTATTGGCTTCACGATTCATTTCTTGCATCAAAAAATCTAAACGTCTACCAACAGGTTCTTTTTGCTTAATAATTCGTAAGACTTCGGTAATATGCGTATTTAAACGGTCGAGTTCTTCGGCAATATCGAGTTTTTGCGTCAAATGCACCAATTCTTGTTCTAATCTATCAATGTCAGGATTTGATACTAATTCGGCTACTCGTTCTTGTAATTTTGCCCGAATGTTTGTCAATACTTCGGGCATACGTTGTGCGGCTTGCATGACAAATCCTTGCATTTTCACGCAACGCTCTTCTATCAAAATTGCCAATTGTTGACCTTCACGTTCTCGCGTTTCAATCAATTGTGCTAACGTCTTTTGAATTAACGCGACTAAACCATTATGCAGAACTTCTCTGTCAACGCTGGCTTCATGTTGAATAGCTGGCAACGCTAAAATATCTAATGCCGAAAAATGCGCTGGAGCTTGCATTAAATGTTCAATTTCTTGTGTGGCTTTCAATAAGGCTTCGACGGCTTCTAAATTGACAGTGAAACCTTGTCCTTCGCGGTTTTGTTTTTTGTAACTGAAAGCGCATTCAATTTTTCCTCGATTCAGTTTGCCGCTCAAAATAGCGCGAGCATCCGTTTCAATAAAACGTAAGCGTTCAGGAATTTTGAAAGATAAATCACAATAACGATGATTGACGGTTCGTAACTCGCAATTAACGATTAAATCGCCTAATTCTGCTTCACCGCTTGAAAATGCGGTCATACTTTTAATCATTTTTGTGCCTTTAGTGTTTGAAGTATTATTAAATTGAGCATCATTCTATAGCTAATGCTGTCGAGTTGGAATAAATGCGGTTATCGTGTATTCTACGCATTCATTCAAGGGGGCGACATGGCTTCGACGTGGGTAGCAAAACCTAGAGTGCATGCCGAGGACAGTAC
>JBASLW010000219.1:0-7290 GCA_049656545.1 Methylococcaceae bacterium | reverse complement strand
TTTAACGGAAGGTGAAGAAGCGTTAATTGTTCGCGCGGAAGGTCGCATTAAAACGCTTGATGATGTGCGAAACATCATTGTTAGTGACGTAGGCAAAAATCCTGTCAAAGTCAGCGATGTTGCTGTTGATGTTCGAATTGGCGCATTAACCCGTTACGGAGCAACAACAAAAAGCGGTGTGGGCGAATCGGTGACGGGAATTGTATTAAGTTTGCGGGGCGCAAATGCACGTTCAACGGTGGCGGGAATTGAAGCAAAAATTGCAGAGCTTTCGCCAAGTTTGCCAAAAGGTGTGCATTTAGACGTGTTTTACAATCGCGGCATTTTGGTTAATCACGCCGTCGATACGGTCATTCACGCGCTTGGCGAAGCGATTGCGCTGGTGTTGATTTTATTGCTGTTGTTTTTAGGAAATTTACGCGCCGCGATTGTGGTTGCGATTGTTTTGCCGTTATCGGCGTTATTTACATTCATTTTGATGCACGTCATGGATATGTCGGCAAATTTGATGAGTTTAGGCGGTTTAGCGATTGCCATCGGAATGCTTGTTGATGCGGCGGTAGTTGTCGTTGAAAATTTAATTACGCATTTAGCCCACGCGAAAACGGCAAATCGGTTGCCACGTTTGCACGTTATTTATCGCGCGACGACGGAAGTCGCAAGTTCCGTCACGTCAGGGATTTTAATTATTATCATCGTGTTTTTACCACTTTTGACTTTGCAGGGTTTAGAAGGAAAATTATTCACGCCTGTCGCACTGACGATTGTGTTTGCATTAAGTGGTTCGTTGATTTTATCGCTCACAGTAATTCCCGTAGTTGCGTCGTATTTGATGACGAAAGTTTCACACGAAGAACCTTGGTTGCCGCGAAAATGTCAGCAACTTTATCAACCGTCACTGGCATGGTGTTTGGATAATACGAAAAAAATCTTTGTGGCAGTGGGGGCGATGTTGGTTGTCACCGTTTTAGTTTTCGGGCAAATCGGTAGTACATTTATGCCAACACTCGATGAAGGCGACATTATTGTGCAAGTTGAAAAATTGCCCTCGATTACGCTTGATCAATCGGTGAAACTCGATGAACAAGTGCAAAAAAATCTGCTCAAAAATATCCCTGAAATTGAAACCATTGTGGCGCGAGTGGGTTCAGACGAATTGGGTTTAGATCCGATGGGCTTTAATGACACCGACACATTTTTGGTTTTAAAACCCAAAGAACAATGGACTGTACCTGATAAAGAAGCGTTGATTGAAAAAATTCGCACTGTGATGGCGCAAACACCAGGTTTGGCGTTCAGTTTTACGCAACCGATTGAAATGCGGGTGTCAGAAATGCTCACAGGAACGCGCGGCGATGTCGCTGTGAAATTGTTTGGTTCAGATTTAGCGGTTTTGAATGAAAAAGCCGATGAAATTGCAGACGTTTTAAAACAAATTCACGGTTCAAGTGATGTGGTTGCGAAGCAAAATGACGGGATGAAATTTTTACAATTAAAAATTGATAAAACGGCAGCAGGGCGTTTTGGGCTGGATAGCGACAGTATTGAAACCTTGTTACGCTCGGAAATTGAAGGCTTAAAATTGGGCGTTGTGCAAGAAGGCATTCGTCGCACGCCACTCATTTTACGCGGAGATAGTACGACTTCAGATTTTGATAGTTTGCAGATTTCATTGCCAAATAATGGCGGACGCATTCCCGTTACCGAAATTGCCAAAATTGAACAAGTTGAAGGCGTGGTTTCAATTGGGCGCGAAAAAGGACAACGTTTTACCGTGATTCGTAGCAATGTCGAAGGGCGCGATTTAGTCGGTTTTGTTGAAGAAGCGCGTAAATTAGTGGCTGAAAAAGTCACTTTGCCAACAGGTTACACCGTTGAATTTGGCGGACAATTTGAAAATCAACAACGCGCCGCCGCGACGCTTTCTATTGTGATTCCGATTTCGTTGGGGCTGATTTTTCTGTTGTTGTTTTCTACATTTGGTTCTGTCAAGCAAGCCGTTTTGGTACTTTCAAACATTCCATTGGCGATGATTGGTGGCGTGTTTGGGCTTTGGATTTCGGGTGAATATCTGTCAGTTCCTGCATCGGTAGGTTTTATCGCGCTTTTAGGCATTGCAGTTTTAAATGGCGTTGTGATGGTGAGTTATTTTAATCAATTGCTTGCAACGGGAATGGATGTTGCCAAAGTTGTGATGATTGGTTCAGCGCGGCGTTTGCGACCCGTGCTAATGACGGCAACTATCGCGGCGTTTGGTTTGATGCCTTTATTATATGCAACAGGGCCTGGCTCGGAAATTCAACGCCCGCTCGCCATTGTTGTAATTGGTGGTCTTGTTTCATCAACGTTTTTAACGTTATTTTTATTGCCGATTTTATTTAGATTGTTTGGACAAACGAAGGATGTATAAATGAGCAATGAATTTTTAATTACGTTAAATGCCCCGCCTTCTTTAGAAGGCATGATTGTCGATAATTTATTGACGTTAGAATTTGAACGTGGATTTTCAGGTTTTCCTGTTTTTGCACATCACCATGAAAATAAAGGTCTTTCGATTGCTGAACAAGTCACAGGAAGACAAAAACGGATTCGTTTTCAAATGTATGTTAATCAGTCGGATTTAGAAAAGTTGTTGGCAATTTTGCGCGACGAATTTTCAGGTTCTGGGATTCAATACTGGGTTATGCCTGTTTTAGAACATGGTGTGCTTTAACGAATTGAATAGTTGTGTGTCGCGCTTGACTGCACGACACACTAAAAAATTTGAAAATTAACGTCACTTTGTATAAAAATTTAATTTTAATAACACGCTGCTAACGTTTCTTTCATTTTTTGCAAACCTAATTCGCGGGTTAATTTAATGTTATTTTCAGGAATATTTTCAGGATTGGGATAATTTTCCAACGCTTTTTCTAAACTTTCTTCACGCAATAAATGCAACATTGGATACGGCGAACGATTGGTATAATTCGCCGCATCCGTATCAGTTGAACCCTCAAAACAATAGTTCGGATGGAAACTCGCTAATTGATAAATCCCTTCATAATCTTCAACTTCAAGCAAACGCTCGGCAATTTCGACAAAATCCAAATACTCATCAAAATTTGTAAAGGCTTTTGGATAAATTAACAGCGTCGTTTCGATAGTGTCGTTTTCGTCTAAACGCGCACATTCATCGAGTAAATTTTCTAAACACGTTTCCACGTCAGTTGAATTTTCGGTAGCAAAATGAATGCCACCACCATCAAAAACACGTTTCGCAAACGGACAAATGTTGTGAGCAATTACCACAGTTTCAAGCCATTTTTTTGTTTCTTCAATTGCATTCATCATAATTTTTCACCACGCGCTAATTTTGGTAATGCGCCTTCTAAACCCATCGCGCCACGCATCACTTTGTTTTTTAACGGTTTGACACGTTCAGCTAAGCCCAAACCTAAATTGCGTAAAAATTTCAGCGGTAAAATTTCGTTGCTAAATGCTTGATAAAACACATCCATTACCGTCATCATTTTTAAATTTTCCGTGCGTCGCATTTTTTCGTAACGCTTCAAAATGCTTTCGTCTGAAATACTGCGACCTTGTTGCACAGCCTCTAAAATCACTTCTGCCAACGCCGCTGCATCCAATAAACCGATATTTACGCCTTGACCAGCAAGCGGGTTAATTGTGTGTGCTGCATCACCAACCAACGCCACGCCGTGTTTAACGTAATGTTGCGCGTGACGGCGTGTTAAAGGAAAACTGGTTTGTGAAATCACGCGCGTCACGTCACCTAATTCATTTGGAAATGTTGCCGTTAATTCAGCTTTTAAGTCATCATTTGATAAGGCTTGCAATCGTTTTACTTCATCGGGCGAGTTGTACCAAACAATCGAACCAAAATTCCCTGTCAATGGCAAAAAGGCTTGAGGACCTGACGCGACAAAACGTTGCCAAGTAATATCTTGTTGGGGGTAAGCGGTTTCAATATAAATCACCAGCGCGTGTTGTTCATAATCCCAGCTTGTGACACCTAGACCTACGTTTTGACGAATTTTTGATTGTGCGCCATCAGCGGCAACGAGTAATTTTGCAGTTAAAATTCGCCCGTTAGTTAAAATCAATTCGCTATCGTCAGAATTGGAATAATTCAATGTTTCAATTCGCGCTGGACAAATCAATTCGATATTTTCAAATTCTTGCAAACGTTCTAATAACGCTAATTGCGTCACGCGATTTTCAACAATATAACCTAATTCACTGTGTCCAATATCGTCGCTACAAAATTCGGTATCACCTGCTGTTTCCCAGACGCGCATTCGTTTGAAGGGGCATAAACGGCGATTTTCAATCCCTTGCCACGCACCAACCATTTCCAAAATCGTTTTTGATGCAATGCTTAATGCAGATACACGCAAATCGTGGGGTTGTTCTGGTGAAAATTCTTGCGGAAATTTGTTTTCGATGATGGCAATTTTTAAATTACTGCCACCTAAACTGCACGCTACCGCCGCACCGACCATTCCGCCACCGACGATGACGACATCAAATTGTTCTTTCATTTAAATTTTCTCGTTTCTGTAAATCACTTGGTTTGCAAGTATAAACTACACCTGCATTTTGCCTGAAAAAATTACTGCTTAAATATAATAGAAAAGAATTTAGATTAGAAAGTGAGTAAATATAAGGGGTTTAGAGATTTAGTATTCGACAAATAGGATTATATTTTTCGACAAATGAGAGAATGATATTCGATAGATAGGGGCAAATAATTCTACAAATCTGTCGAATTTTATGCGTATCATGTTATGCTACAGACCTGTCGAAAGTGAATTGAGAATGTAGAAATGGCAACAAACTATAAAGAAAAAACAACGATGATTATTGATAAATTTTCTGGAGAATGCTTAAAAGATGAAAAAATTGTTGAATATGAAACGAAACTGCCAAGTGAGCCTCCTTACGTCAAACTCTATACAACAGATTTAGGAAATTTGTTTAAACTACCTGTCGGAACAACTGGTGTTTTAATGTGCGTGGCATCAATGGTGGATTATCAAGGTGTGGTTGTTTTAAATGGTTACTTTAAAGAATCTATCGCGCGTCGTTTAAATTCAAAATTATCTAAAAATGGCAAACCGTCAATAAGTGTAGTTAATAAAGCAATTACAGAGTTGCTTACCAAAGGAATTATTAGTCGTATCGGTAGTAGCACTTATCAACTCAATCCAAATTTATTCGCTCGTGGCAAATGGCGTGATATTTACGAACAGCGCAAAGCCTTCAAACTGACAATTACTTACAGTCACGACGAAAATGGTGGAAAACGCGAAGTTCTTACCGAGCAAATTGGCGCGGATATACTTCAATTTCCTGCCACAGAAGGTGAAAATTCATGACCGATTTCAAATTGAGTTGCCCAACGCCATTGCATTATGAACAAATCGTTTTAGCTCACGGTGGTGGCGGACGTTTAATGCAACAGCTTTTAGATTCAACGGTTCAGCCGATATTTAAGAATTCACTTTTGGAACAAAAAACCGATTGCGCCGTATTTCAAATGGGTGAGCAAAAATTGGCTTTTACAACGGATTCGTATGTTATCAATCCTGTTTTTTTTGCAGGTGGCGACATTGGAAAATTAGCGGTTTGTGGGACGTTGAATGATTTAGCCATGAGTGGCGCGAAACCGTTATATTTAAGTTGCGGGTTGATTTTAGAAGAAGGCTTTGCGATTTCGGATTTGAAACGTATTTTGCAATCTATGCAGGAAACCGCAAAAGCGGCAGGCGTTTCGATTGTCACGGGCGATACGAAAGTCGTTGATAAAGGTAAAGGCGATGGAATTTATATCAACACATCGGGAATCGGTTTAATTTCGGCTAACGTTGAAATTTCGCCGCAACGTATTCAGGTTGGCGACAGCATCATTATTAACAGCGACATTGCGCGGCATGGTATGGCGATTATGTTGGCGCGTGAAGGCGTTGCGTTTGACAGTCAAATTGAAAGTGATTGCGCTGATTTATCGGGTTTAGTTCAAGAATTGATTGCCGTAAAAATTGATTTGCATTGTATGCGTGATTTGACGCGCGGCGGTTTAGCGAGTGGTTTGTTGGAACTGGCAACCACTTCAGAACAGCGTTTTCACATTCAAGAAACACAAATTCCTATTCATGAAAACGTAAATAGCGCGTGTGAAATTTTAGGATTTGATTCACTTTATGTGGCAAATGAAGGCTGTTTTGTGATGTTTGTTGCAGAAGCAGAAACTGAAAAAACATTATCGGTTTTACGCTCAAATCCACTCGGTTCACAAGCACAGAAAATCGGAATAGTGACCAATATCGATAAAAATGGCGCGGTGATTTTAGAAACCGCAATGGGAACAAATCGGCAATTGATGTTGTTAAGTGGCGAACAGTTGCCACGCATTTGTTAAACCAAAACTTTTTATGAAGAAATCAAAATGAATTTTTTACCAAAATACAAAAACTATTACATCAGTGAACAAGAATACCTTGAAAATGAACGCATTAGTGACGTGAAACACGAGTATTTTAATGGTGAAATTTTTGCCATGGCGGGTGCAAGCAGAAACCATCAACGATTATCAAATAATGTGTTAGTCGCATTTGCTAATCATTTGAAAGGAACACCATGTGAACCATTCAGTTCTGATATGAAAGTTCGAGCGGATAAAGGCAAAAAATACTTTTATCCCGACGTTTTAGTCATTTGTCAAAATGATGATAAAGAGGCGTATTACACCGAATCACCGCGCATCATTGTTGAAGTGTTATCAAATTCAACACGAAAATTTGATAAAAATTTAAAACGCCAAATCTACCAAAGCATTCCTACGTTAGAAGAATATGTCTTAATTGAGCAAGACCGTGTTGAAATTGAAATCTCACGCAAAACCGCGAATTGGCAACCCACATTTTATTTTATTGATGATGACATTACGTTTGAATCAATTGATTTGACATTGCCTGTTTTAGAACTTTATCAGCGCGTTGAAAATGACGAAATACGCGAATTTTTGAAAATGCTTGAATTGGATAAATAGTTTTCGTTTATTCATGAAAATCATTGCTTCTCAATAAATTTCAATGTCCGCTCAGGCAAAACATCTTTATTTTCGCCTTCCAAATAAAGCCGTGCATCTTCATGAACAGTTGACATAAAACGAATTAACTGAATTTCACGGCGCATTTTTTCTTCAAAATCGGTGGTTTCCCACATTTCATTTAACAAGTATTTCGCGTGATGATGAATGGTAAAAGCCACTGCTTCGGGTAAATG
>JBASLW010000218.1:0-3438 GCA_049656545.1 Methylococcaceae bacterium | reverse complement strand
TGGCGACAGAATTTTTTGACTGACTGACTGACTGACAACACGATTACACCTCAAATTTAAATTAAAACCGCCCGCGATTGTACTCTTGTTTGGTCGTTGTCTCAGCAGCAGGTTCAACTAAAATAATTTATCATCCTACGCAGCTAAATATATTTACAAATAGTAATAAAAACCGTCCTTAAACCCCGTTTGTTTTTTAATAATAAAACATTACTAACGGACGTTTTCTATCCTACCAATTCCTTACGATTACTCGCATAGCGTTCAATATCTGCCATCACTTTAATTTCATAAGTGCGATGACGTTTTCCTGTACTTTGCCGTCCTACATTTTCCAGCACATAGCCAAACTTCTTCGCAAAGTTACGAATCACACTTGCTACGCGAACAGGCTTGATGTCGGTGTAATTACCAAACTCAGCGGCTAATTCGGGGGAGTGTTCTTTCAACACCGCTAATGCTTTCATCAAGTCAGAATGCGAAATGTTGCCTTTACTTTGGGCTTTCAGCAACGGTTTTAAGAAGGCTTTGAATATCTTCTTCCGACTAAGCAAACATTTCGTTTTATTCCGATGTGCGTAGTTCAGCAAATCAATTTCTTTTAACTTCAGTGAATTCGCAGACAACAATTCAAAGTTAGCCAATATCGAGTTGTAACCATTCTGATAATTTGCAATATCTTCTAGTGTAGGAGGTACAGACGGCGTATTGGGTAAGCCTGTCATTTTGCACACTTCATAACGTTCAATGGATGCCGATTGCTCACGGGTTTTAACATTCGCTTTTTTTAATGAATTGTATTCGGGTTCATCCACAACAGGTGCAGATTGGATTTCTAACGCCTGTTCTTCTTTGACTTCTTGACTGAGATTTTTAATCTTTTCTTTCTTTTCTTCTATGAGTTTCACAAAATGCCGTCCCTCTAATTCCGCCAACAATAAAAAATTATTCGCAAAATCATTCAAGTCTTGATTTATTTGCGCTTTAGTTCGGTGAATCATGTCATCGAGTTCAAGGAAAATAATTGTCTCTTTAATGTTGCTAGGTAAAATCATGCCTGTGTTTTCAGCAAAGTTTTTTACTTTTTCAATTTGACCTTCACGCAATAATTCTTCATCAGTCACGCGATTGGTTGAGAATGGTTTATCAAACGCGACATACACATTTTTAGCACAACGATTCCGCGCTAACATTTGCAGTGATTCATTGCTGGTTAAGATGTTACTGCATAACAAATAAGCAAATTCAAATTCAGGCATTTCAAGTGATACACCTGTTCCCAATGCCGAGGTATAAATAATCACATCGTATTGTCTGCCAACTGTATTGACATCAGCCAAAAACTTAGCGATTTGGCTGTCTTTATATTTGCTTGTAATAATGAGAATACGTTTGTGATTGATACCGTTTTTGATTAAGTATTTTCGTACTTGTTGCGCTTCACTTTCACTTGAACACGCCACTGTACCTTTCAATCCGCCATTCATATCTCTTAATAATGAATGATAGCAAGCATCAAAGTTCTCTAAGTGCCAATGATTCACGGTACTTGGCGCGGTGGTATTTTTGATAACGTGAACTAATTTATTGCCGCAATGACGTTTATAAAATGCCAGTGTTTCATCGTTCATATTCGCATCAGCAATGTGTACAAAGGGCGCAGCTCTTAGGATTTGACCGAATAGTTCTAATAATTCTTTACGGTTTTCAATGGTTGAACTATGCAATATCGCATCTAAAACCTGACGTGCTTCATCAATGAATAACGGTTTGCCTTCAACGCTACTGGCAAATTGAAGCAAAGAGTTAATACAAACCGCAATTTTATCCGCGTGTCTGTCGCCTTCTTTATAGCTGACCAATCCTAAGCGTTTGCACGCATCATTGATAAGTCCAATACGGTACGAAATATAGGCGCATGACGAAAGTTTTTTAATCCGTAATGCCATCAGGTTGGTTTTACCTACGCCCATCCCACGAACGTCAACAAATAACGTCCCCATTGCAAAGAGTGTATTGACTGATTCACGTTGAATGATTTCTAAGATTTCTTCATTGGTTAAATTATCGCAATCGTGCGGCGTTGTGCCTTTGTAATCGGTAATTTGATTGAGGTGTTTGACGAACTCACGGCGTTTGTTAATTTCTCTTTCTAAGGCTTTTAATGCGGTATGTCGCACATCTAATCCACGAGTTGCCATTGCATTCACAATCAACTCTAATGCGGTTTCTTGGCTGTATTTGTGAGGTACATCAGCCGCGACAGCAAACACAAGTTGTGACATTAACTTGTGTAGTGATTCTTTAGGTGCGTAACCAATTAACGCGAGAGTGTAATCACGGTAGTTGTCAGGGACTTCTACTTTACTAAAGGCAAGGGTTGGTGTATCGAATAAATAATAATGTCCAGCTTTGATACCATACGCGGCTTGCAAGGTATGATAGCTGTCAGTTGGATGATTCACATCAGCGACAATGCGAATATCGTCATAACCTTGTGTTTGGTTTTCTAATACTACTGATGTCAACTCACCGTTATCGCACATCACGACAGGGAGATTATCCATGTTGGTTAATGTGATTTTTCCATCACCTCTTGCGTTATGAATCGCTAAGGCGTGCGCTAATCCTTCACAGTACCATGCGCCGAATTTGACTTTTTTTCTGTTACCGATGACGTAGAAATTGCCTGTATCTGGTTCAGGTTCGTTGAACGTAAAGGGCTGTGTGTGAGCATCAACATGATGATTGAAGCTAAATGGTGGCACAGCATGGTTGGCGAAAAGAGCTGTGTTTGTGACGGTTTGGTTAGCGGTTGTTTGGTTAATCATGGCGTTTTCCTCTTGACCATGACTACTAGAATTTATTTTTTATATTTCAGATAGGCAAAACAGGTGTTTTTTTATTCTACGGATGTGATAAAATTTGAACCAGTTCCACGTTTTGTGGTAATTATTTATCTGACTTGGGGTTTCTAGTAATCTTTCTGGTCTCTCCTGTTGGTGTGAAGCTCTTTGAGGTTCTCCGCTAAGAAAATTTACTCAAAGTGCGATTGTTTTGTTTCACAATTAAACCCGCTCCCCAGCGGGTTTTTTTGTGTCTGATGATTTTATCACGTCTTTTTAATCCATTAGAGATTAAATTTTAGTTGAATTTTTTATTCACTATTACTTACATCTTTTCCGTTGCGTATTGTTGATTGTAAAGTTATTAATAGATTGTTTTTAAATGACTTTATTTTTAATTGAACGATTTTGAGCATTGCGTAATTGTTTCGTTTCTGATCATCGCCTAAAATCAAACTTGATATGGGGGTCGACAGGGAATTCGGAATATAAACCCCGTTAAGGAATTTCAATCGATGATAACGGTTCGAATTTACTGTTATTTCGTATCTTCCAGATATAATCGCCAGTCAAATTGATATGTTCCCAGCCT
>JBASLW010000217.1:0-33530 GCA_049656545.1 Methylococcaceae bacterium | reverse complement strand
CTGTGTTACCAGCACAATAAATGCCAACTTTTTATTTGTATTAAAAATTTTAGATGCTAGGTAGAAAACCCATAAGGAAATTTGATGAAAGTTTTAATTTTTGAATACATCACTGCAAGCGGTGAATCGTCTGAAAGTTTACAACGTGAAGGGCAAATGATGCTTGATGCGTTACTTAAAAATTTTGAAAAATTACCTACGTTTGAAACCTTTATTGCAACAAAAAAGGATTTTAAAAATCAACTCAAAACCGTTGATGCAGCGTGGATTATTGCACCTGAATTCGATGATATTTTGCAAAATTATTGTCAGTTAGTTGAAAATGAAAATAAGGTTTTACTGACTTCGCCATCGAAAGTCATTGCGAAAACTGCCAATAAATTGACAACATTTGAGATTTTAAGTGCCGCTACTATTCAAACTGTACCAACAGAAATTTTTGATTCGACAAAAAATTACAATAAAACCCGAGACTGGATTATTAAACCGATTGATGGTGCAGGTGCAGAAAATACATTTTTACTGCAATCTGAAAAAGATTGGTCTGCCCTGCCCGTTTTGGAAAAAAAGTTTTTAATCCAACCTTACATTGACGGTGAAAAATTAAGTTTATCGTGTATTTTCAAAAAAGGCGTTGCACATTTATTGTGTGTAAATTTGCAAGTTTTTGAAATCAACAATCAACAATTTGAGTTGAAGCGCATCGAAGTCAATTTCAAACAAGATAACGGACGTTATCAAAAAATCGCATCTCAAATTGCAAACGTATTGCCTGATTTATTCGGTTACGTTGGGATTGATTTAATTGAAAAAGAAAAAGAAATTTTTGTTCTTGAAATCAATCCACGTTTAACAACGTCATTTGTGTATATTGAAAAAGCGTTAGGTTTGAATGTAGCTGAATTAGTGTTGAAACAACTCAACGCATAAGTCGTTCTGCATTCACAATTGCGGGAAGTTGTTTAATTTTTTTTAAAATTTCATTGAGCTGCTGCATATTTTCAATTTGTAACGTCAAATTCAATACCGCTGAAAAATCAGGTTGTGATTCCAAACTGGCAGAAAAAATATGAATTTTCGATTGCGCTAACAGTTGCGATACATCATTCAACAAATTTTTTGCATTAAAAGCATAAACAACAATCGGAACAGAGTGACTGGCTTTGCTATTTCCCCATTCGACAGAAACCAATTGGGGCTTTTTGTCACCGCTTAATTGCACGATATTTTTGCAATCGTTTCGATGAACAATAATGCCTTTTTGATGTGAAATGTAACCAATAATTTCATCACCTGAAACAGGATGACAACAATTTGCAAACGTGGTTTGTACGTTATCTAATCCTTCAACCGTGACTTCTGAATGATGTAATTTTTTATTAGGTCGAACATTGTTGATGAGTAAATCTTTTTTAACTTCTGTTAATTCGGTTTTAGTAACAGGCAATGCCTCTTCGGTTTCCAACTCTTGTAACCGAAACCAATTTTTAACTTTTTGAATTGAACGTGGTGATTTTAAATAATTTAAATTCGGGTCAATCCAATTCCGATTTGGAATCACTTCTTTTGCCGTTAAAATTTCAACTTGTTCGCCCGATTGTAAAACATACGTTAATGGCACAATGCGTCCATTTACTTTTGCTCCACGGCAACGATGGCCAATTTCCGTATGCACCGCGTAAGCAAAATCCAATGCAGTTGAACCTTTCATCAAATCAAGCAATTTTCCAGCTGGCGTTAAAACATAAACACGGTCGCTAAATAATTCACTGCGAAAATCATCACCTGACGAATCCGAATTTTTTTCTTCTAACAATTTTCGTAACGTGGCAACGCTTTTTTCCATCGTCGCCGATTGTCTACCGCCTTCTTTGTAAGACCAATGCGCGGCAACGCCTAATTCCGCATAATCGTGCATTGCTTGGGTACGAATTTGAACTTCAATCCGATTACCTTGTGCATCTAAAATCACGGTATGCAACGATTGATAGCCGTTTTCTTTCGGATTTGCAATGTAATCATCAAATTCGCGTGGAATCGTTTGCCATAAACTGTGAACAATTCCTAAAACGGTATAACAGTGCATCAAACTATCAACAATGACACGCACTGCAAGCAAATCGTACAAATCGTTAAATTCCAAATTTTTACGCTGCATTTTTTTCCAAATGCTGTAAATGTGTTTTGGACGACCGTAACACTCACAAGTAATTTTTTCTTTTGCTAAGGTTTCTTGCAGTAATGAAATAAAACCCTGAATACTGTTTTCACGCGCGACACGATTTGCCGCCAACGATTTTGCGATATATTTATAGGTTACAGGTTCTAAATACCGAAACCCCATATCTTCCAGTTCCCATTTAAACTGATGAACGCCTAAACGATTTGCAAGGGGCGCATAAATATCAAGCGTTTCATGCGCGATAAAATGCCGAATTTCATGGGATTCTTTTGGTAAATTTCGCAGCCGTTGAATCCGATACGCCAATTTGATTAAAACAGCTCGCACATCTTGTGTCATTGACAACAGCATTCGACGTAATGTTTCGGATTGATTCGGTTGACTTGCCATTTCAGGCGAATAAACGCGAATGTTATTTAACCAATTCACGTCCTGAACAAGATTAGCCACCGTGCTGCCAAATTGCGCTTTAATATCAATTGGCGGCAATGTGACTAAACGCGGGTCACTTAAAATTGCCGCTAAAATCGTTTTTAAATCAACCTGAAAACCCATCAAAATTGCAGCAACTTCAACACCTTTTGGACGCATATAATGCTCATCGCCCTCTATTAAACTAACAATATCGAGTGCGCGTTGTAATTGTAATTTTTCAGCATCGGAATACAAATGCAAAAGTTGTTGAATTGGAATTGTGATGGGCTTCATTGTTAATCAATAAACCGTTTGGTTAAATTACTAAATTCATCAATGCGACGGTCGCGCAAAAAAGGCCAAATACGACGCACAGTTTCAGAACGAACTAAATCAATTTCAGCCGTTAAAATTTTAGTTTCAGATTCATTCGCACGCGCTAAAAATTCGCCTTGTGAACCAACAATAAAACTATTCCCCCAAAAATCAATGCCGCTTTTTTCGTGTGGTGCAAATTCAAAACCAATGCGATTACACGAAATGACAGGTAATCCGTTTGCGACGGCATGACCACGTTGCACGGTAATCCAAGCATCGAGCTGACGCGCGTGTTCTTCGGCGGTATCATTTTTATCCCAACCAATAGCAGTTGGATAAATCAATAAATCTGCCCCTGCTAATGCCATCAAACGCGCGGCTTCGGGATACCATTGATCCCAACAAATTAAAACGCCTAATTTACCAATCGACGTTTCAATCGGCGTAAAACCTAAATCACCTGGTGTGAAATAGTATTTTTCATAAAAACCAGGGTCGTCAGGAATGTGCATTTTGCGATATTTGCCCGCAAGGCTACCGTCTTTGTCAAAAACGACTGCCGTATTGTGATAAAGCCCTGCGGCACGTCGTTCAAAAATCGTCGAAACAATCACAATGTTTAATTCTTTCGCCAACGCCGATAAAATTTCTGTCGTTTCACCTGGAATAGATTGCGCTAAATCAAAAAAACTATGGTCTTCAACTTGGCAAAAATACTTTCCCAAATGCAATTCAGGTAACACAACCAATTCAGAACCTAATGCCGCTGCTTCACGAATTTTGGCAATTGAAAACGCTAAATTCACACTGTAATCATCATCGCCACAAGGTTGTTGAATCGCACTTGCAATGAATTTTTTAGCCATAAAATTAACCTCGTGTTTGCAACGGAAATTGCATTGTCATGCAATGCAGACTGCCATATTGGTGAACGAGTGGGCGGCAAGGAATTGCATGAATTTTGTGTTCTGGGAACACTTTTGCTAGTTTTTCTAACGCAATTTTGTCGTTTTCATCATCATAAACAGGCACTAAAACCGCGTGATTGATGATTAAAAAGTTTGAGTAATTGGCAGGCAACGGCTCATCATCTTCATCAAAAATTGCTGTTGGTAAAGGTAATGCAACGAGGTTGTAAGGTTCATTTTCATGTGTCACAAGCAATTCAAGTTGCAACTTCATCCGATACAAACTTTCGTAATGTGAGTCGTGTGGATTATCACAGCTGGTGTAAGCAATCGTTGTTAGTGAACAAAAACGCGCTAATGTGTCAATATGTGCGTCGGTATCGTCACCCGCTAAATTCTCTTGTTTGAGCCATAAAACTCGTTTTGCGCCTAAATGCGTTTTCAATTGCTCTTCAATCTGGGCTTTGTTTAAAGTGTTGTTGCGATTTGGATTCAACAAACAATGATCGGTCGTTAAAATTGTCCCCTCACCGTCACTTTCAACGCTGCCGCCTTCCAAAATAAAATCAATGTCATGATGCGTTTTGCCTTTAAAAAACTTGGCATTTGCTAATTTATGATTTAACGCATTATCAAGTTCAAAATTATATTTACTGCCCCAGCCGTTGAATTGAAAATTTAAGTATTTCAACGCGCCTTCTTTTTCAACCGTTAAAAATGTGGTGTCACGCACCCAAATATCATTCACTGGTGCATGAATAAAATGAATATCGTCTTTGCGTTCAACCAATTTTTCGATGTGTTTTTGATGCGCTTCATCACGGCAAACAATCAGTAATGGTTGATATTGCGTAATCGTGTCAGCAATGATGCTGTAAGTATCTTCAACAGATTCTAAGTTATCGCTAAAATCGCCCGTTTCGTGTGGCCACGCGATTAAAACAGCCGCTTGTTTTTCCCATTCAGCTGGAAATCTAGTCATCGGTTTTTCTCCTTTTAAATTTGAAAATTTTAATTACAACTTAATCATTACCCGCAATCGACATTTGTTCAATCAAAATCGAGCCAGTTCGGGTATTGCCACGCAAATCGACATCGTTTCCAATTGCCACAATGTTTTTAAACATATCTTTCAAATTTCCTGCAATTGTAATTTCTTCGACAGGATATTGAATTACCCCGTTTTCAACCCAAAACCCTGCCGCGCCTCGTGAATAATCGCCTGTGACCATTTTCACACCTTGCCCCATCAATTCTGTGACGAGTAAGCCTGTACCAAGTAATTGCAACATGGATTCAAAATCACCGCCCGTTGGCGTAATTGTTAAATTCCTCACACCACCAGCATTCCCCGTACTTTTTAACCCTAATTTTCGGGCGGAATAAGTGCTTAAAACGTAATCTTGTAAAATACCGCCGCGCACTAAATCACGATGTCGCGTCGCCACACCTTCGCCGTCATACATAGCACTACCTAAACCACCAATTAAATGCGGTTGTTCATGAATATGAATAAACGATGGGAAAATTTGTGTATTTAAAGCATCAAGTAAAAACGTTGATTTGCGATACAAACTGCCACCCGAAATCGCCCCCACAAATGAACCCAATAAACTGCTGGCAATTTCTGCGCTGAATAAAACAGGACATTGACGTGGACTTAAACTTCTTCCGCCTAAACGCCGAACTGTACGCTCCGCCGCAATTTCACCCACTTCTTTGGGAGCTTCTAAAAACTGTGCATTTCGCGCCACGCTGTACCAATAATCGCGCTGCATATCGTCGCCACGTTGCGCTAAAACTGAGCAACTTAGCGAATGCCGTGAACTTTGACGTGCCTGCAAAAAGCCTAAACTGTTACCCAAAACGCTAATACCTTTGTGCGTGCTAACGGTTGCCCCTTCAGAATTATTGATGTCTGGGTGATAAAAACGCGCTGCATTTTCACATTCAATCGCCATTTCAATCGCTTTTTCAGAGGACAAATCCCAAGGATGATACAAATTTAAATTCGTAAACTCCGTGGCAAGTAAATCGGCATCAGGCAAACCCGCGCAATCATCTTCGCTGGTGTAACGCGCAATGCTGCAAGCCGCGCTGACGGTTTCTTTTATCGATTCGGGCGACAAATCAGTGGTACTTGCTGCACCTTTGCGATTGCCAAAAAATACCGTCACACCCAAACCTTGACTGCAATGATGTTCAATCGTTTCCACTACACCCAAACGCGCTGTGACCGATAACCCATCATCAACACTCAAACCCGCTTCTGCCGCACTTGCACCTTGCAATTTCGCTTCTTCGAGCAGTTGTTGCACAGCATTTTTTAATTCTGAAATACGTTCTGTTTGCACAAGAAATCCTTTTTTAACGTTTAGAGCCGCCGACATCGACAGCACGGGTTTTGTTGACAAAAATGTTTTTCAAACGGTTTAACGCTGACGCAATTGTCGTATCCATTACGGTTTCATTACCAATTGACACAATCACGCGCGTGAGTTCAGGCATTTTGTTTTTGGTTGACGCAATATAAATCGGTTGTACATACAAAATCGTGTTTCCCATTGGCAAAATTACAATTCTCCCCATTTCAACGGTTGAACCACTTTGATTCCAAAGTGTGAATTGTTGCGAAATTTCAGGATGTTGTTGGGTCAAGGCTTCGATTTGTTCAGGACCATTCACTTGCACATCTTTACCAAATTTAAATACCGTGATACTCGGTTTATAAGCATCGCCACATTTCGTTTTATCGAGTGTACTTGCAATACCAACCATACTTAAATTATTACGATTAACGGGAGTCATTGCGTTAATTAAACTGAATTCTTCAACGTCATTGCAATCTCCAAAATCCATCGTTTGGTAATAAGGTGCAACCGCCTTGTCATGTACATTCGCTTGCGCCCATGTTTCGGCTTGTTCGTAAAAAAGTTCAGGGCTAGATTGGTGATATTTTGCGTAAATTTTCATTTGAATCGTGAACAAATCGCGTGGATAACGCAAATGTGCTTTCAACTCCGCAGGCATTTCACTCAACGGTTTAAACAAACTTGGATAAGCAAGGCTATACGCATTTGCAATCGAATCCGTGTTATCAACTAAATAAAAATCGACATCGCCATCAAACGCATCAATCGCAATTTTTACCGAATTACGAATGTAATTAAATGTTTCACCATTATGCAATTTTTCATCTTTAACCGTTTTTGATGCAGGATATTTATTTGACGTAGTGTAAGCGTCTTGAATCCAATAAAAACGGTCTTTTGTCATCACCAAATACGGGTCTTTATCCAAATGTAAAAATGGCGTGAGTTTATGAATTCGCTCATGAATGTTGCGATAAATTTTAAGTTTGCTGTCTTTAGTGACATTCGTTGAGAAAAAGATTTTTTCGTCTTCAAATTTCACAGCAAACAACAATTTTCTAAACATTGACGCAATCGGAATCCCTCCTTCACCATGATAGGCAGTGTTTTCATCAGGATTTGAACCCGCAATGCCTACAATATCGAGTTTATTTGGCACAATCGCATAATCGTATTCTTCTTGACCGTAATAAATATCGGGATGTTCGCTACTTAAACCCACATCTGACGACATATTCAAATCACGCAAATACCATGTTAAAGGTGAATCAGCATCTTGCGCGGCAGGTGTTATCACTGCGCCATAACCGTGTGTGTATCGTAAATGGCGATTTTCCCAATTTTGGGCTTCTTTGGGTAATTTTGCGATATTCACTTCCCGCGCCGCGATATTTACTTGACGCAAATGATCCGAAATAAAATAACGATCTTCATCAACAGTTAAAAATTTGTAATACGGACGAATTTCTTGCAGTTGTTTGTAACTGTAAATAATTAAATCTCTGTCCCAAACGGGAATGTTTTCAAAATGTTTTTGACTACTCCAATTTGCAATATCTTGTGCGGCATCCACTTTAATCGTCATTTCAACCGTGTTGATATTTTTCAAATCATACGCATCAAGTGTTGCGTCAATGTTGTGTTGAATAAAATCTTTTTCCGTTTTAACAGGATTTGGATTTACAACAAAACGTTGCAATGCAGCAGGAATAAAATCAACTTGTGGCAATTGCCAAACGATTAAAAACGTAAGTAACGAAATCCAAAGTGGTAAGCGTTTGTCGTGATGTTCTGAATGAACAAATTGAATTGCAATAACAGCAAAAATAAAAAATGTTGCCATTGCAGCCCAAATCAAAGGCAATTGATAACGGACTTCAACAAACCCAGGACCAAAAAAAATAGGCTCATGACTATCAGTGTAAAGCAGTGAAAAGCGTTGAAGCATAAAGCCCCAAATCACAAACCCAATCACAAAACCGATAAGAATGGTTAAATGAATTTTTGCGCCTTTTGGATAACTTTTGCGTTGATCAGGAATAAATGTGTGTTCAAGCCAATACAACACGCCAACCATTGTAAAAATCAGCAATGCAGTGATTAACAATTCTTGCTGAACCAATTGATAAGTTGGATAAGCGAGCATATAAAACGCGGCATCATTACCATAAATAGGTTCTGTTACACCTGATGGTTTTCCGAAGAAATACATCAAGGTTTCTTCCCAATGCACATAAAAAGGCGAAGCAATCATTAACGCTAACAAGAATGAAAGCGGCGTATAAATTTTCACTGAGCCATTCATGAAGGTATCGGCGAATTTTTGAACCCGCGTTTTTTCATTTCCGACTAGTAAAGTTTCATCAACATTTAAGCCTAAATAGCGTGAAGCAAGCCAAAAATGGCTAAAGAAAATGACAAAAAAGGCGAGCGTTACACCACCCGAAAGAAAGTATTTATAAAGTGTGCGTAACCAAAAATACGATTCAAGTTTAAGCGAATCGTACCACCACCAATCGACAAAAAAATCGATAAAAATGAAATGAAAAGCGACGAATACAATCACTGAAAACGCAATTATTCCGCCTAGCAACGCGGGAAAAAATCGTAAATTCCGCATGGTTTTCTCTCTGAAAAAATAGAAATAGTTTGTTGGTTTTATTCTAACATTCTACGGCGCATTGTGTCTGACGTTACCAAATGGTTATTTAGATAAAAAACCACTATTTTGCAAAAGTTCCATTGTGACCGCTGAACAAGATTTTGCCGCCGCTTCGCCTTTCATTAAACGCTCCATATAACGCGCTAGCACATCTACTTCTAAATTCACTTTTGTTCCAACAACCGCGTCATTCAAAGTTGTTTCTGCCAACGTATGTGGCACGATGTTAATACCAAAATTTGCACCGTCCCCGCTATTCACAGTCAAACTAATTCCATTAATACAAATTGAGCCTTTTTGAGCGATATATTTCGCCAATTCATCAGGAGCTTGAACCGTAAAACGAATCGAACGACCATCGGCTTTTTTGTCGATAATCATGCCAACGCCATCAACATGACCGCTAACAATATGACCACCTAAACGGGTTGTTGGTGTAAGCGCAAGTTCTAAATTAACAGCCGTTCCAATTTCAGCAAATGCCAAACAAGTATGCGCGAGTGTTTCATTTGATACGTCTGCAACAAAAAAATCATGCCCCAATTCCACTGCGGTTAAACACACGCCATTAACAGCAATACTGTCGCCTAAATTTGCATCGGTTAGCGATAATTTTCCCGTATGAATTTTTAAACGCACATCACCGCCGCGTGGCGTAATCGTTGTTATTTTTCCAACTGCTAAAATAATACCTGTGAACATTTTTGACCCTTTTTAAATTAGTTCGAGTTGCCGTCATTATAGTGGCGTAACGCGATTATTCACGCATAAACACAAAACCTATCACCATTTAGACTATAATTCGCGCCATTATTTTTATCTTTTTATCCGTTAAATTCATGAATCAACCCCGTTTTTATTCGCATTTTTTTCGCTGGTGCGAACGTCAAATTGTTCACTTTCCTTGGATTGTTGTTTTAAGTGCGATTTTATTATGTATTGGCACAAGTTATTACGTTTATAAAAATTTGACCGTAAATACGAATAGCGCGGAAATGCTGTCGCCCGATTTACCGTTTCAACAAAATCAACGTCGTATCGATAAAGCATTTCCACAAGATGCTTACACGACGCTTTTTGTGATTGATGCGAATTCACCCGAAGAAGCCAGTCAAAGTGCCACTAAATTAGTCGATTTAATTCGTACTCAAACGGAGCGTTTCGATTCGGTTTATATTCCAACCGACAGCGAATTTTTTCGTCAGCAAGCGTTGTTGTATTTAGAAACATCGGATTTGGAAAATGTGGCAAAACAATTGACTGACGCACAGCCGTTTATTGGGCATTTAGCGCAAAATTATTCACTTGATGGCTTATTTGACATTATCCAACAAGCATTAAATCAAAAAGAAAATACGTTGCCAATGGATTTAAATCCATTACTGAATGCTGTAGACAATACGATTTCAGCACAACTTGACGGCAAATCAACGTCACTTTCGTGGCAAAATTTATTGGCAAATAACAAACTACAAGAAAATGCGAATCGAGTTTTAGTGATTACGAAACCGAAATTGCATTTTGATGAAATGTTGCCAGCCGAAGTGGCTCAAAATGCCGCGCGTGAAGTTGTTCAACAAATCACACAAGAAAACCCAAACGTGCGAATTCGGATTACAGGCGAAGCCGCGTTAGAGCATGAAGAATTGGTTAGCGTCAGCGCGGGGGCAGAAATTTCGGGCATTGTGTCATTTATTTTAGTTTTTGGCGCACAGTGGATAGGTGTGCGGTCGTTGCGATTGGTCATCATTACTTACATCGTTTTGGTGATGGGACTAATTTTGACAGCAGGTTTTGCCGCCGCAACGGTTGGACATTTAAATGTGATTTCGATTGCCTTTGCGACACTTTATATTGGTTTAGGTGTCGATTACGCGGTGCATATTTGTTTGTATTACCGTGAACGTAAATCGCGTGGTTATTCAAATCTTGATGCAATTCATCACAGTATGAGTGGCGTGGGTTCATCATTGTTTTTGTGTGCATTGACGACAGCGTTAGGATTTTTAGCGTTTATTCCAACGGATTATTCAGGTGTTTCAGAATTAGGCATTATTTCAGGCGGTGGCATTTTTATCGGTTTGGGAATTTCGTTGACCGTTTTACCCGCGTTATTTTGCCTTTTGCCTGTGAATAATCCTGAACCGATTAAATCGAAATTCGCACCGCAATTTATTGTTACCTTCCCATTTCATTTCAATAAACCGATTCGGATTGTGTCGATTTTATTGGCTTTTGGCGCGATTGGCGTATTGACGCATTTAACGTTTGATGCGAATCCGATAAATTTGCGCGACCCAAAAAGTGAATCGGTTTCGACAATTAAAGAATTGTTGCAATCGAAAAATGATTCACCGTTTGCTGTAACAGGTTTAGTTGAAAATTTAGAAGCGGCAAATGCGTTAGCAACAAAAATGAAAACACAACCTGCCGTACATGAAGCAATTACGTTGAGTAATTTGGTAGCGGATAATCAAAATGAAAAATTAGCCATTATTGACGATTTGAATTTGATGTTGGGAAATCAA
The DNA here is from genome assembly GCA_049656545.1 of Methylococcaceae bacterium. GTDB lineage: Bacteria > Pseudomonadota > Gammaproteobacteria > Methylococcales > Methylomonadaceae > UBA10906. The sequence continues at coordinate 22,146 of JBASLW010000217.1, read as the reverse complement.
CTTGAAAATTTCAATGTATCGTTAGCTGATAATCATGGACAACGTGACGCGCTGGTAAAATTCAATGAACAATTAAAACAAGCCATTTCGGATAAAACGCCAAATGCGTCGATTGAAACGCTCACAAAATTGCAAAGTCACATTGAAATTTTGTTGCACGCGCATAACGATGAACCTGATTTTTTTAAGACTGTTGAAAAAAATATGCTCGGACTTTTGCCTTACACATTGGAACGTTTACGAACAAGTTTGAATGCAAAAGCATTTGGAATTAATGACATTTCGGAGGACATTCGCTCACGTTGGGTTAGTAAAGATGGATTTTATAAAGTGTTAATTCAACCTGAAAAAGACCAAAATATCGATGCAAATTTGAAAGAATTTGTCGCGCAAGTACAAGCTGTTGATAACACGGTTTCAGGTTTGCCAATTGCCAATGAAGCTGGCGGCGATGCGGTAGTGAAAGCATTTGTGCAAGCGTTTGGTGGCGCGTTTTTGGCAATTACATTATTACTTTTGATTATTTACCGCAATTTCAAGCACACCGCGTTAGTTATTGCGCCGTTGATGCTCGCCGCGTTATTAACTGGTGCGACAAATGTATTGCTAGATAATCCATTTAATTTTGCGAACGTGATTGCGTTGCCGTTGTTATTGGGAATGGGGATTGATAGTAGTATTTTGATTATGCACCGTTTGCATTTTAATAAAAATGAGGATGAAAACTTGTTACATAGCAGTACAACGCGCGGCATTATTTTTAGTTCGATTACAACGCTTTGTAGTTTTTCAAGTTTGTCCTTTACCAATCATCAAGGCATGGCGAGCATGGGCTTATTACTGTCAATTGGGTTATTTTTTACCGTGATTTGTTCGTTGATTGTGTTGCCTGCGTGGAGTGGGAAAAAGGTTTGAAAATGGCAAAATTAACATTTACACAACTTGCTCTCCACTCTTCCGAAAAATTTCAACCTTAAAACTTAAAAAACTATGATATTTAGCATCACAATCCTATTAAACGAACACAGCAACGATAAAAAATGACAAAAAAAGAGAAATTCGCTACACAACTTGAAGCATTTGTTTCTGATTTAAAAAATCACATCAGTACAACTGATGAACAATGGACAGTTAAAGGCTTTATTGATATTTTCAAGAACGTTTATACCATTTCAGCCGATACAAAAATTATCTCGAAAATTCTTGAGATTCACCTTTTTCCAAAGGTTTTAGAATTTGCTCAATTGAATAGATACAAAGTTGTTCTCGCAGAACATCAAAACTATTACCCAGACGTTTCTTTTGTGAAAATCGATGATGAATCGATTCGATTTGCCGTTGATTTTAAAACAACTTATCGAAATCCCAACAAACCGCATTTGTGTAATGGTTTTACGTTAGGTTCGCATGGTGAGTATTTTGAAAATCGAACCAGCACTAAAAACATTCAATTTCCTTATAATTCTTATTTAGGGCATTTCTGTCTTGGAATTATTTACGACAGAGCTGATATAACCTCGATTGATGAAACAAAAATACACACTGTCGATGATTTACATTCGATAACGTCAGTGGTGAAAAATTTTCAATTTTTTGTGACTGAAAAATGGAAGATTGCCAGCGATAAAAGTGGCAGTGGAAATACAGCTAACATTGGCAGCATCAATAATATCGATGACATCATTAACGGAAACGGACTTTTTTCTAAACTAGGCGAAAATTGGTTTGATGATTATTGGATGAATTACAAAAAAATCACCATTCCTGACGGCAAAGGTGACACAAAGAAAATTTCCACACTTAAAGAATTTGTGGCTTATCGAAATGGCGATGTTTCGTTAATTGTCGAAAAACGAAATGCTAAACCATGAATTCAAAAACACACGTTCCACCCATCAAATCACAAGGCATAAAAACAAAACTTGTCCCGTGGATTAAAAGTGTCACGCCTGATAATTTTCAAGGCAATTGGATTGAACCTTTTATGGGAACAGGTGTCGTAGCGTTTAACGTCGCGCCACAAAATGCCATTTTATGCGATACGAATCCGCATTTAATTAACTTTTACAAAGCCATTGCAACAAGTGAAATCAATTCATCAATCGTGAAAAATTACCTTATCCAAGAAGGTGAAAAATTACTGGCATTGGGTGAAGAACATTACTATTTCATTCGGGAGCGGTTTAATACGCATCACGAACCATTGGATTTTTTGTTTCTAAATCGAGCGGGATTTAATGGCATGATTCGCTTTAATCGCAAAGGTGGTTTTAATATCCCTTTTTGTCGCAAGCCTCAACGCTTTGCCAAAGCCTATGTGACCAAAATCGTTAATCAAGTGGATTTTGTGAGTAAATTATTCAAAGAAAAACAATTTACTTTTAAATGCCAAAATTTCACGCAAACTATCGCCGAAGCGTCACCAAACGATATTATTTATTGCGACCCGCCTTACATAGATAGACACGCAGATTATTACAATGGTTGGCAAGACGAAAACGAACAAGCGTTGTTCGATAAACTATCGCTTTTTAGCGGCAGATTTATTTTATCGACATGGCATCATAATGATTATCGCCATAATAATTATGTGGCTGATTTATGGTCAAAATACAACATTCTGACACGCGAACATTTTTATCATGTCGGTGCAAAAGAAACGAATAGAAAGCCAATGGTTGAAGCGTTGGTAACTAATTTCAACCTAGAAATACTCAAATAGCAAAATTAACATTTACGCAACTTGGATAACGTATGAAATACAATTTATTATTTTGGACAGTTTTAACTTCTTCTATTATTTCAGGTTGTGCATTAACAACTGAAACAATTGATATTCCTTACGTTTCAACACAAAGTGTTTCGAGAATTCAAGACGCTAGTCAAATCACTGTTCAGGTTCAAACTCAAGACATGAGACTTGATAAAAGCAAAGTTAGTAGCAAAAAAAATGGTTATGGAATGGAGTTAGCCCCTATTTTGGCTAATGAAAAAATTGATGTGACATTTCGACGTGCGATTGAAAGTGAATTAACAAATCGTGGTTTTCAATTATCTCCACAAGCTCAAGTACAGATAAATGCCGATATAAGCAGATTTTATAATGACCATAAAACAGGTTTTTTTGCTGGTGATTCTGTAGCTGATTTAGACATGGTGGTGGTTGTCAAATCAATATCAGGCGAACAACTTTATCATCGACAAATAGCAACGCAAGGCACAGAACCTAACATACAGCTTATGACTGGTGAAAATGCTAGTCTTGCATTGAGAAAGGCATTAAAAAATGGTATGGATATATTGTTTAACGATAATACGTTTATAACAGCTTTGCTATCTTCAAAAAATCGTAACAAATCATCTTTAAGTTCTAGTTTGTCTGCACCTACGCCAGAAGAATTTGAAAAAACAATTCCAAAAACTGCGTCTGATGATGAAATTGCTCTAATCAATTTTTTCGACAAAATTCCAGCTAATTGGCCTCAAAAACACTACTACGAAACAGACGAATATCGTTATTGGAGTATACCGAGTGAAATTTTGAGTGACCAAAATGAAGCTGTTATTTCGTCAAAAAATAAAGCAGATTCTATTTTGGCAAAAGAATTTCCAACTCTTTCGATTAAATACGAAACCACTCACATGGAAGTAGTCAAATATAACAATAAGTACAGGAGTTGGAGATTAGTTAGAGTCCCACGAGTACCTAAATAAATTCCCTCACTTTTTCACATATAACATTTAAAAACCATGACCTTTAGCATCGAAACCCTCTTAAACGAACACAGCAACGACAAATTCGATTTGCACGAACAATTTTTAAATAACCAAATGGTGCGTGTTTTAAAAACCATTGGTTACGATCGCCATTACAAGAAAGCAGTCGGACAATATCTTTACGACCAAGAAGGCACAGAATATCTCGATTTACTCAGCGGTTTTGGCGTGTTTGCCATCGGACGAAATCACCCAACCGTGATTGAAGTCTTAAAAGAAACGCTAACCTTAGAATTGCCGAATTTAGTGCAACTCGACGTTTCAATTTTGAGCGGTTTGCTGGCAAAAGAAATTCTCAACACCACGCCTGAAAATTTAACCAAAATGTTTTTTTGTAATTCGGGAACAGAAGCCGTTGAAGCGGCGATTAAATTTGCCCGTTTCACGACTAAACGCGACAAAATTGTTTTCTGTGATCACGGTTATCACGGTTTAACGATGGGCGCGTTGTCGCTTAATGGTGAAAACATTTTCCGCGAAGGCTTTGGAACATTATTACCAAACTGCGAAGCGATTCCATTTAACGATTTAGTTGCGTTAGAAAAAGCATTGAGCAACAAAGATGTTGCCGCCTTCATTGTTGAACCCATTCAAGGTAAAGGCGTAAATGTTCCTGATGACAATTATTTGCCCGAAGTTGAACGCTTGTGCAAACAATACGGCACGCTGTTTGTTGCGGACGAAGTGCAAACAGGTTTAGGACGTACGGGCAAATTTTGGGCAATCGAACATTGGAACGTACAACCCGATATGATTTGCATGGCGAAAGCCTTATCAGGTGGATTTGTGCCAGTTGGCGGTGTCGCGATTACAACCAAAATCATGGACACCGTTTATAACCGCATGGATAGAGCGGTTGTTCACGGTTCAACGTTTGCCAAAAATAACATGGCAATGGCGGCAGGTTTGGCTACATTGGAAGTCATGAAAAATGAAAATTTAGTCGAAAATAGCCTAAAAGTTGGTACTGACATTATCAACAATTTGAACACCATGACTTCGCGTTATGAATTACTGAAAGAAGCACGCGGTAAAGGCATGATGATTGCGGTTGAATTTCAATCACCAAAAAGTCTAAAACTCAAAGCAGGTTGGACAATGCTTGAAGCGGCAAATAAAGGTTTATTCTGCCAAATGGTGACGATTCCATTATTCAAAGAACACCACATTTTGACCCAAGTCGCAGGTCACGGCATGAACGTGGTGAAATTGTTGCCACCTTTGAATTTAACCCAAAAAGACCATGACACAATTATCAGCGCATTCGATAAAACCATTGGCGAAACCCATAAAATGGGCGGTGCAATTTGGGATTTAGGTAAAAATTTAGCGTCTCATGCGTTGAAAAAATAGCTCATTCACGACCTGACATGAACTTCACGTTGCGGAAAAGGAATTTCAATTTTATTTTCTCGCAACGTGCGTTCTAAACGCATATTCAAATCATGAATTACCGCCCAACGGTGAATCGGTTCACTCACAAAAGCCCGAATCGAAAAATTGAGTGTGCTATCACCAAAACCGACAAACACCACAAACGCTTCAGGATTTTGTAAAATTAACGGTGTTTCTTTCACTGTTTTCAGCATTAATTCGTGAGCAAATTCGACATCTGACCCAAAAGCAATCCCAATCGGCAACACAATCCGCGTTGTCGCATCACTTAATGTCCAATTAGTTAATTGACTGGTGATAAAGGTTTTATTTGGCACAATCAATTCTTTTTGATCGTTATCAATCAACGTTGTCGCTCGCATTTGAATTCGTGATACCGTTCCTGTTACATCACCAATAGTCACAATATCGCCAACACGAATTGGACGCTCGAATAACAAAATAATGCCCGAAACCAAATTCGCAAAAATTTCTTGTAATCCAAAACCTAAACCAACGCCTAATGCGGCAACTAAAAACTGAACTTGCGACCAACTGCCTCCAAGTTCATTTGCAATACAAATAAAGGCGGCTGTAATAAAAACGTATTTTGATAATTGATTGATTGCATAACGACTACCAGTTTCAATTTCCCAACGTTGAAAAACAAACAGCTCCAACACGCCGTAAAAATTACGAACCGTTACAAAGGCGACAAATAAATAAAAAACGGCGATTAACAAATTCGTTAATGTAATTGGTTGATAACTGTCTTGATTATCGACAATGGTTTTATGCTGCCACAACACAATGTGATCTAAAAAAGAAAACGCGGGTAAGATATTTTTCCAAATTAACCAACAACTTAAAAATACCGCTAACGTCAGCGTAACGTGTAGTAATTTTCGCGTTTGGGCGTTAATTTTCGGAATATCAAATGGCAAATCGTCGTCTGAAATTGGCGTATGTTTATTGTTTAATACATTATTTTTTAATGCTAATTGACGATTTGCTAGTGTTATCCACCGCAACAAAATTTCATGAACAATGACTGCAATCATCAAGACACGCAAGGTAATAATCAATTTATCTTGTAATTCCAACGCGCTTAAATAATAGCCTGTCACGGCAAAACCGATAATGATACACGGCACAATAATAACTGCAGTGTAAGTGATGTAACGTAAAAAACCGTGCCATTTTTCAGGATTTAAACCTTGTTTTGGATGAAACAATTTCGCCATAAAAATCATCACCGCAATTAACATTGCTATTAGTGAAAAACGCCCAAGTGAATCACTGTATTCTGAAAATTTAGACGCATTCGTTGCTTGAATTAAAAACGTTGCGGGCAACACAACAAATCTTAACCACAAGAATTGACTATGTAGCAAGGCAACATTACTTTTTTGCCATTGAAAATGTCGCCGCGCAATGCCTTCAGGTGCAAAAAAACTAATGCAAAATGTAATAATAAACAATGAAATAGCGACTTTTTGTAATCCTGTACCGATAGCAAAATTAAAATCAATCGAGCTATTATGTGTTAAAAAACTACCCAAAAAATACCCAGCTACTGGAATCGGTGCTACGCATAAAACCCGATACAACAAGGCTTGCAACGTGAAATAAAAATGGTCTGTGTGCCAACGTTGCAACTCCGATTCATTGATTTTGATAGGCGGTTTAATCGCTCCTTTTAAACGATTAAGCAATACTAAAAAACCTAATGCTGCAATAACTAAAAACAGATTTTGCCAAAAAATTTCGGTTATTTCGCTTAACAATTTAAAACCATTTGCGGGTGAAAATAACCATTGCAACGAATGAAAAAAATCTGTCAATGTTTCTGTATTTAAAGGCTCGGAACTCGTTACCCATAACAATCTTTCATCTAAATACGACGCAAATTTTAAGGATTCTGTGAGCATTTGTTGCCGCGAAAAATCCAAATCGCCTAGCGTTCTCAAATAAGTCGTATCCGCTACCGCTAATTTATTTAATAACTCTTTTTGAGAATTTAATAACACACGCAATTCGGCTTGAATCATCATGCGCTGTTCAAATGGCAACATCGGTTCAACTTCTGAAACCATCATTTGTTTTAATATATCGTCCAAATTGAGTAGTAATTTTTGACGATCTTCCACTTTAAATTGCGCCAAACTGGTTAAAGCTGTTTCACTTTCCAGTTCACGCAATTCGGCAGCAACTTCATTTTGACTTGCTAAACTACGACGTTGTTCACGCAAAATTTTTCCTAACGCAGGACTTAAACTCGCCAAACTGATTTTTTTATCTGCGCTTTTGAAATCCTCTTCAATATCTGTTGTTTGATTTTCAACGTGTGTTTTTTGCTCAGCAATTCGTTCAATTTTTGCCGTCACCGCTTGCAAATCACGACTGTATTGAATGTTTTCGCGGGTGATTTTTTGAATTAAAGCGTGTTTTCCTTCAATGTCTTTTTCGGTTTGACTAAGTGTTTCCTCCATTTTTTTAGCTTCTTGTGAACGCAAGTCAAAAACGACATTTTCAATCGTCGCAACAATTGGCAGCAGCACATTTTTTTGCATATCAAGCAATTGTTGTGTGCTTTTAAGTAATTCAAGTCGCGCGGGTTGACTAAGTGCCTCTGCTTCGAGACGCTTTAATTCTGTTGTGTGTGTTTCAATGACAGTTTTGAAATAAAGTTGCTGTGCTTCTTGTTCAATTTTTGACGTGGTTGGTGCAGCGGGTAATTCAAGTTTTTTGCGGGTATCGTCAATTGTTTGTAATGTGGCAATCGTTTCTTCATGAATTAAAGCAGGACGATTTTTTTGTAATACTAAATCCGCTTCCAATTTTTTTATTTGGGCATCAAGTTGACTAACTTTTTCTTTTTCAATAATTAAACGTTGTTCTAATTCATCAATCGGAATTTGACGAAAATCTTCTGTTTTCGGTTTTCCAAGTTTAGCGGTAATTTGCTCAATGTCTTTTTGTAATGCTTTCGTTTGCGTAGGAGCTTGATGCAACGCTGTATTGAAAATAGCAATTTGAGCGATAGCTTGTTTATTCAGATTTAAATTATCTTGTGCAGCTTGATATTGCTTTAAAACCGCATTTTTTGTAGCGTCATCTAAACCTTGACGAGTATTCAGCGCGTCAATTTTACTTTGAATAAATTCAGGCGTTATAGTTTCTGCTTGAGGTAATGGCGTTGCACCAAAAGTGACTGTAGAGATAAAAATTAAAAAACAAAAAAACAAAATTCGATTCATAAAACGCCAAAAGTAAAACTATTAAAAAGAAAATTTTTACGCCGCTAAATCATTTACACTCAAAATAGCCAACAAAATTGATACGATAATTCCTGCAATCATAATACCGAGCGTAATAATCAAGGCAGGTTCAAGTAACGCTAACATTCGGGCAATGGATATACGCAATTGTTTGTCATAAATGGTTGCTACACGCAAAAGCATTTCTTCTAAATGTCCTGTTTCTTCGCCCATTTTTATCATTTGCATCGCCATTTTTGGAAAAACCGCTTTTTGTTCGAGCGCGTCAAATAAGGTTTTACCTTGTTTGATTTGTTCTTCCGTATCACTTAACGCTGCCGCGATAATTAAATTATTTACCGTATCACGCACAATAATAAACGCTGATAAAATTGAAACACCATTTCCTAAAAGCGTACCTAACGTTCGCGTGACGTTGGCGACTTCTTTATTCAAAATCATTTCACCAACGAGCGGTAATTTTAAAAAACGCCCATCCCAAATTTTTTTGGTTTCTGGGTTGCTGAGTTGAAAATTAAAATACGTTGTGATGAAAATCACACTGCCAATCACCAGCCACCAATACTGTTGTAACCAATTGGCTAAACCCACGACGATTTGGGTTGAAATGGGTAATTCTTTTCCTGCACTGGCAAACATTTCACTAAATTGCGGTACGACAAACGTCAACATTACAAATAAAGATGCCAGCGACATTACCAATAAAATTGCAGGATAAATTAACGCGGTACTAACGGTTTCTTTCAATTCTTGTGAACTTTCTAAATAAATCGCCATTCGATTTAATACTTCACCTAAATTCCCCCCCGCCTCACCAGCACGAATCATATTTAAATAGAATTTCGTGAAAACGCCTGATTGTTGCTCTAGTGCATCTGCCAGTGAAACGCCGCTTTTCACTTTTTCTAAAACGCGCCCAATAAGTTTGTTGAGATTTTCATTGTCGCTCGCTAAATCCATTAAAACGATTAAAGAACGGTCTAAAGGCAAACCTGATTCCAATAACATCGCCAATTCGCTGGTCAATAAAACGATGCTTTTATTTGATAATTTGCTACGTTGAGAATGTAAATTTAAACCTAAAAAGGCTTGATTTTTGGCTGGTGTTACACGAATGGGAATGAATCCGTCCGCTTGTAATTGCTGAATGCAACGGTTTTCATCGGTGGTTTCGATTTCACCTTCTTCGATTTCACCGATTGTGTTGACAACTTGATAACGAAACAACGTCATATTTGTGTATTTTTCCTGAATCAATCAATTGCAAAAAAATTAAAAATAAAAAATTAAAGTAACTAAATTTTACGCCGATAACACACTCGAGTTTTGAATTTACAAACTTTTTGCGACATAAAAATTTTAGTTTTTTTAATTTAAATATCTTTGAGCAATTCCGCTCAAGAGGCTTTTGGAGATAATATCATGGCACTCGTAATCAACACTAACCTTGGCTCACTTAACGGTCAACGTAACTTGAATGGTTCTGGCAATGCACTTTCTACTGCAATGAACCGTTTGTCATCTGGTGTTCGTGTGAACAACGCGAAAGACGATGCAGCTGGTTTGGCAATCGCAGATCGTATGACATCACAAGTTCGTGGTATGACTGTTGCGGTTCGTAACGCAAACGACGGTATTTCATTGACCCAAACCGCTGAAGGCGCGTTAGGTTCATTGACAGATACATTACAACGTATGCGTGACTTAGCGGTTCAATCATCAAGCAACGCTGGCGTGTCGGCTTCTGACCGCGACAAAATGAACACAGAATTCAAAGCATTAAACGACGAGTTAATTCGTGTTGTGCAAAACAGTGAATTCAACGGTAAAAAAATCTTAAACGGTGATTTAGCAGGTGGCTTGAACATTCAAGTTGGTGCGACAACTGACATCAACAGCCGTATCAGTGTTGCTGTTTCAAATATGACTTCATTGTTAAATCCTGTCACAAAAGCAACTTTAAGCCCAGCTTATCAACCAATTGATTCAACATTGGCTTCAACAATTGCAAATAACGCATCAACTGCAGCAGCTGATGCAAACTTAGGTGCGGCTAATACAGCAGCAAAATTAGCAAACGCAGCAGTTGTTGCAGCAAAAGCAGCAGCAGCATCACCAACAGACGTTGCATTAGCAAGAGCAGCTGCTGATGCTAACTTAGCCGCAGCAACAGCAATCAGTGCATCATCAACAACAACACTTGGTACAACAACTGCAAACCAAGGTCTTGGTTTAGTTTCACAAGCCTTTGTTGATGGTGTAACTGCTGCAAACGCAGCTGACGTAGCAGCTGTAACTGCAATCACAACAACTCAAGCAAACATCGCTGCTGCACCAGTTACCGATTCAAGCCAAGCAGCTTCTTTGTTGACAACAGCAACACAATTAGCTGCAGCTGCAGCTGCCGACGTTAAAGCATCAGGTGAAAACGTTTTAGCAACAACTATGTTTGCATTGTCAGGCGATACACTTTCAACACCTGCAACAGCATTTGATGCTGCATTAAACCAATTCACAACATCTAACGTTCTTAACGATGCGGTAAACAGAGCAATTAAATCTGGCAACGATTTTGGTGCTGATAGACAAGCTCAAAAAACATTGGCTTCATTACAAATTGCGAAAGCAATTGCTGGTGCATCTTATGTTGAAAATCCTTTAATTACCTCTGCTGCAAACGAAACTGATAAAGCATCATTTGTTTCAAACAGCACTATGGTAATTGGTATTTCAACACAAGCTGACGCAGTTGCGGCAGATTATGCGTTATCTGCAATCAACTCTATCGACTTTGCAATTGCAACAATCGATACAGAACGTTCTAACTTGGGTTCTACTCAAAACCGTTTTACAACAACGATTTCTAACTTGCAAAATGGTATTGAAAACCAATCTGCTGCGAAATCTCGCATTATGGATGCTGATTTTGCACAAGAAACTGCAAACTTGAGCCGCGCTCAAATCTTGCAACAAGCTGGAACAGCAATGTTGGCGCAAGCTAACCAATCTGGTCAAAGCGTAATGACTTTGTTGAGATAAGGTTTTATACTGACAACAAGCTGGTAACGTCGCAATTCTTTGATTTTACCAGCAAGTTTTAGTATTCCTAATCAAGTCCGCGTAAGATTTTGAGTAAAAAAGTCTTACGCGGAATTTACAAATAGAGGGTGTCATGGAAACATCAATAAGTGCATCATCTGCTGCGGCGACAACAAATTATTTTGCATCTCAGACCAGCACAACCAATTCTGCAAGTTCGACAATCGCAACAATCGAAAGTGTTCCCACCACAATCGAAAATGCTGTAAAACCCATTGTTTCTACTCAAGCTCCCACAACGCAAGAGTTAAAAGTTCTGGTTAATGACGGAAACAAACTACTAAAAGGCGTGAACAGTAATTTGCAATTCGAAATCGATGATTCAACCAAACAGGTTGTTGTTAAAATTATCGATAACAAAACAGGCGATGTTATTCGTCAAATTCCAACGGTTGAAATGTTAGATTTCATTCGACACATGAAAGAGTTGGAAGGCAATGCTGGTGCAATTGGTGCCATATTTAAAGCCAAAGTATAGTTAATTTTTGAGGAAGGAAGCGAGAGATGGCAACCATAACAAGTGCAGTAGGTGTCGGTAGCGGCATTGATATTAACGGAACAGTTAGTCAATTAACAGCGGCAGAAGGTAAGCCGCAACTTGATGCGATTACAGCCAAACAGACTACTTCGCAAGCCAAACTCAGCGGATTAGGCACTTTAAAAGGTGCCTTATCAGCCTTCCAAAGTGCAGTCACGGCGTTAAATAAAAGTAGTGCGTTTGATTCACAAGTAATTACATCTAGCGATGAAAAAGTATTGACGGTTAAAGTTGACCCTGGCGTTGTTGCATCATCACACACAATTAAAGTCAATTCTTTAGCAAAACCTCAAAAATCGGTTTCAACCACTGAATTTAAAAGCACTGACGTAGTGAATGCAGGGACGTTAGTTTTTAATGACGGAAAAGGCGACCCTAAATTTTCAGTCACAATTACCGCTGGTGTAAATGACACGCTCGCGGGTGTTCGTGATGCAATTAACAAAGCACAAGGGAATAGTAACGTTGTTGCAAGTATTATCAACGTCGATTCCAAAACCAATCCAGGTACAACCGTTGCTAAATTAGTTTTAACGTCAAAAACAGCAGGCGTAGCAAACTCTTTTAGCGTTGATGCGTCACTTGGCGACGCACGATTTACCTTAAATTCAGATAATTCAGCTAATTACAATACTATTGCTGCTGGTGATACGAGTGTGAGTATTGACGCGGAAAAAGTTGCCGCAAATCCACAACGTTCAGTAGCCAATAAAGAATTTTTACCTAGTGATGTCGTTGCACCAGGAATACTTACATTTAAAGGAATTTCGGGGGCTGAACTATTTTCAGTAGACATTAAAGCAGGCGAAAACGATAAATTGTATGCTGCGATGGACGCAATCAATAATGCAACAGGTAATAATAGTGTTGTTGCAAGCGTGATTAACGTTGAATCAAAAGTTAATCCAGGCACAATTATTTCGAAATTAGTTTTCACATCAAAACAAGCAGGAACAGATAACCAATTTACAATTGATGCGTCACAAGGTGACACACAATTTAATTTGGATTCTTCACCTGCAAATGCTCAAAAATCAACTTTTGCAGCAGAATTTACCTCTACTGATAAAGTTACACCAGGAAAATTAAATTTTAAAGATTCATCAGGCACAGTTAAATTTTCTATTGATACTCAGGCAAGTACGACAACAACCGTTAAAGCTGACGGCTCACCACTCGATGTAGATGTCAATGGTGACCCTATTTTGGTTGATGAATTTGGTGTAGAAATTCCAACACAGGTTTTATCAACACAAGGTAACGATTCATTAGAAGATTTACGCGATGCGATTAACTTTTCATCTGAAAACAAATTGGTTGTTGCTAGCATTATCAAAACAGATTCAACCATAAATCCAGGTACAACAGTTTCAAAGTTGGGTTTAACTGCATTGAATCCTGATGCAAATGGTGGTTTTACCGTGGATGGTTCAGCAGGTGACAGTCGTTTTACACTTGATCCAACAGCAGTTAATCCAGAAACACCATCTACTTTTATTTCAACTTTAACCAGCGCGACTTTTGAAACGGTTGCGGCAAATAATGAAAATGACGGTGGTCAAACTGTTACCAGTGCATCAAATGTTATTTCGGATGCTATTCCTGGAACAACATTGACCTTGGTGTCTGAGGGCAGCGCAAATATCAATTCAAAATCGGATACCTCATTAGTTTCAAAATCAGTTAGTACCTTTGTTGATGCTTACAATAAATTAAATGAAACTCTCAAACAATTAACTACTTACGTTAAACCTGGTGATGCAGGTAATGGACCATTGTTGGGTGATTCAAATGTTCAAACTATTATTTCTCAAATTAAACAAACGATAAACAGTCACGTTGGTTCAAGCGACATCAATTCACTGAATAAATTAGGGATTACGTTTGATAAAAAAGGAATTTTGTCTTTAGACAGCACGAAATTAAATACAGCATTAGAATCAAATTTAATAGCGGTAACAGATTTATTTACATCTGAAAGTGGTATTGCAACACAATTAAATAAAAAAGTTACTCAATTTTTAGATTCAAAAGGCTCGTTAAGCACGCAACAAGAAAGTTTAAACAAAACTTTGACACAACTTACCGCTGATAAAAATGCTGTCAATGCACGATTAGCTGAAACGCAAAAACGCCTCCAAGCACAATTTATTGCAATGGACAATGCTGTATCGCAATTTAAAAATACAGGCACGTTTTTAACACAGTTTGTCGCGTCACAAACAAAAACAAACAATTAACTACTAATTTAACGAGTTTTATGTATGGCTGCTGTAATGAATAACAGAAGATATGCTAATCAATATGCGTCAGTGCATACCGAAAGTATTGTGGAAGAATCAACGCCTCATGCGTTAATTCAAATGTTAATGGGTGGTTTTTTGATGCAGGTAAATGCCGCCAAAGGTGCAATTTCACGCGGTAGTTATCAGGATAAAAGCATTCATATTTCGCGTGCGATTTCGATTGTTGGTGGTTTAATCGACGGCATCGATTTAGAAAATGGCGGCACGATTGCAGAAAATTTAACGCGCCTTTATGAATACATTAACGCGAAATTATTTCAAGCTAGTGCAGAAAATAGTCTTGAAATTTTAGATGAAGTCGGTGATTTAATGCGTTCTGTTAAAGAAGCCTGGGACGCAATTCCCGAAGAACACCGCTAAAATGAGTGCCTTGTTAAAGGAATTAAATTCCTTTTCATTACAAATCACACAAGCCATTGAATCAAGCGATTGGGAAACACTTTCTGATATTTTGATAAAGCGTCAAGCGCGTTTAGAAGCATTGTTAAACGCGCCTTTATCTGAAGAAGAACAACACACTATTCAAAGTGTTTTGGATTCTATCCAAGCGATGGATAGATTATTCATTGATTCCGTTCAATCAAAAAAAACCGAATTACTGAAAGATTTTCAACTTGTCACGCAAGGACAAAAAGGTGTAAAAGCCTATTACGCGACTTCTCTTAATTAAACTGATGGTTTAATTGCTGTTTTATCTTCTTTCATTTCAATGGGGGTTGCTGGAATCAAAGATTTCGGTTGTAACCAATTATTAACTTCAACAATGTTTTGTTCAGTAATCATTCCTATCGCACGCATAAAACGCGCTCTATTTTTAATGTAAGCATATTTTGCTTGTGATAATTCACGCTTTGCTTTGAATTCTTCTTGTTGTGCGTTCAAAATATCGGTAACGGTTTTTACACCTAATTTAAAGCCATGTTCGTTTGCTTCTCTTGATTTAGCGGCTGATGACAAGGATTTTTCAGAAGCTGCAATTCGACGCACACTGGCATTTGAACTCAAAAATGAATCGCTGGTTTCTTTGATTAACGCTCTAACTTTCGCTTCATTTTCATTTTTGGCAAGTTCCAAACGGTGTTCTGATTCAAATAAACGATATACACTTACGCCGCCGTCGAATATCGGTACAGATACGTTAATCGCCGCAACTTGGGTGCTAATACTGCCACTTCGCGTAATTTGTGCGCTTTGATAACCTGTATTAGTGTCGTAATAATTTAATTGCAAATCCACAACAGGCATAAATTTTGATTTTTGAACTGTTACGCCATCTTGCGCCGCCTCAATCGCTTTCAATTGTGCAGCTAAACTCGGATTTTCACTTTTTGCTACATCAATCCATTGTTCTAATTGACCATCAAGTGGTTTGTAATCAACTTTATCTTTAAGTTTATACAAATCTGAAAATGGGGTATTTGTTAGTTCTTTTAAGGCTTCTTTTGCCGTGACAACAATAGTTTCAGCTTCAATTTCGGAGGCTTTTAATTGATCTAAACGTGCTTCAACTTCATACACATCTGTTACTTTAACTAATTGTTTTTCAAATTGTCTTTGTGTTTGTTCAAGGCGTTTTGCCATTGCATTTTTTTCAGTTTGATAAAAAGACAATTGGTCTTCCGCTTCTAAAACCGCAAAGTATTTTTCAATAACCTTGTGCATTAAAGCGTGTTGAGCTTCAACATTTTCAGCTTTGTATTGTTCTTCAACGGTATTTGCACGTCGCCAGTTCCAAAATTTTGCAAAATCAAACAAGGTTTGATTTAACGCAACAAAGTAGCGTGTTCCCATATAAGTCGTATTAGCAGGTCTTGCCGCAGGATTAGTATTGTCATTGCCCGACCAATTTGCGCTACCACTGATTTGTGGCAACATTTCACCTAACGCTGCGCCCGTTTGTTCTTTTACAATTTCAAGACTTAATGCCGCCGTTTTTGCTTCGGGATCAGCTTCTAACGCTTGACGATAAATCGTCATCAAGTCTTCGGAATACGCATTCGGAGCTTGTGCCAAAATCAGACAAGCAACGAGCTGTTTTAATTTAAATCTTTTCATATTAGTCTTCAATAAAGGCACGCGCAAAGGCATTGGTAATTGGCTGCATTAAGTATTCAAACACTGTACGTTCGCCTGTGTTAATCAATACTTCGGCAGGCATACCAGGCAATAATTCCATGTTGCCCAATTTAACGTAACTTTCAGGTGTGAGTTCAATTTTTGCGTTGTAATACGGCTGACCTGTGCGTTCGTCAGTAATTTTATCAGCAGACAAACCAATCAATTTACCCACTGTTTTCGGCACAAGAGCTTGTTTAAAGGCACTAAAACGCACTTCTGCAACCAAGCCAACGTGAACACGGTCAATATCCATCGGCGAAACTCGCGCTTCAATCACTAATTCTTCACCCTGTGGCACGATGTCTAAAATCGGTCTACCAGGTGTAATTACGCCACCAACAGTATAAATCGATACTCCCATCACTCGACCCGCAGCAGGCGATTTAATTTCAATTCGATTCACTTTGTCGAGTGTTGCAGCAAGGCGTTGATTTACATCAAAAAGTTGTGCTTGAACTTCACCAAATTTATTAGCAACTTCTTCTTGAAATTGTTTTTGAATTTGCATGATTTGCAAACGGGTTTCACCGATTTGCATTTCACTACTCGCAATTTCAGAACTTAATGACGCAATTTCGCCCGTTGTGGCAGTGATACTACGTTCCATATCGCGTAATCGTTGCTTATCAGCAAAACCTTCAGCAAGCAATTCTTTCAAATCTTTCGCTTCTTCGGTGTACGACGTATTCAAGTGTTGTTTGCTAGCTTTTTGACCCTGCAAACCTTGAATTCGTGAACTTAATTGACTAATGCGTTGATTTAAAACAGAAACTTCACCATCATGAGCATTTTTACGCGCATTGAAAATTTGATTTTCGCCTTGCCGTGCTTCAATAATTCGAGAATCTGTCAAATTTTGTAAATCTTTTGGATAAACAACAGAGCCCAAACGGTCACGCTCGGCACTTAAACGCGCCACTTGCGCTGACAGCGTAATTTGTTGACCGCGTAAAATCTCGGCTTGCGCTTTAATATCGGTACCATCCAAAATCAATAACACATCGCCTTCTTTGACGATGTCACCATCTTTTGCAATCAATTCTTTGACGATGCCGCCGTCTAAATGTTGAATGGTTTTACTGTGTGATTTGACCGTAACAAAACCTGGTGCGCTTGCCGCGCTGTCAATGGGAGCTAAATAACTCCACACACCTAAAACACCAACGGTACTGAGTAAAACCGCCATACCAATTGCACGAATTGGCATATCGTTAGTCACAAGTGACACATCGACTTCTTTTTTTGCAGTTTCTTTTTTCAAATCGTTTGGGGAAATTTTTGCTGTTTCTACTTTCATGTTTGCCGCCTTAGTTAGCGATTGCCGCCGCTTGAGCGGCTTGTGCTTGAGCTTGCTGTTGTTGCAAATGCGCGATGACTTGTTCTTTTGGTCCATAAACGGACACTAAACCGTCATTTAAAATCAATAATTTATCGACATTTGCTAACACATTATTTCGATGTGTAATCACAATAACAGTGGCTTGTTTTTGTTTAAGGCGTTGAATTGCATTGCCTAATGCCGCTTCACCGACTTCATCTAAATTTGAGTTAGGTTCGTCCAATACCACAATTTGTGGTTCGCCATATAACGCACGCGCTAAACCAACTCGTTGGCGTTGACCACCTGATAAATTGCCACCACTCGCGCCAATCATCGTGTCGTAACCTTCGGGTAAATGTAGAATTAAATCATGAACATCTGCCATTTTTGCGGCATTGACGACTTTTTCAGGATCAACATCACCAAAACGGGCAATGTTTTCGCTAATTGTGCCTTCAAATAATTCAATATCCTGTGGTAAATAACCAATGTGTGGTCCTAATTCGTCACGATTCCAAGTGAAAACATCAGCACCATCCAAACGAATTTTTCCTTGATTACAAGGCCAAATGCCAAGTAATGCCCTTGCAAATGTCGATTTTCCCGCACCGCTAGGTCCAATAACACCAACGACATCACCTTTTGCGATATTGATTGAAATACCTTTTAAAACAGCTTGTTTTGCACCTGGTGGCGCAACAACAGCTGCTTCAAATTGGAAACTACCTTGGGGTGCTGGCAAGCTCATTCGTTCAGCATCTGCAGGAATTTGACGCAACATATCATTCAAACGTGCATACTGTCCGCGTGCAGCGATAAAGCCTTTCCATGAACCGATTACGATGTCAATAGGTGCTAATGCACGACCTAAAAGCACCGAGCCACCAATCATTAAGCCTGACGTAATTTCGTTTTCAATAACTAAATAGGCACCAACCGCAAGAATTAACGATTGTGATGATAGACGAATCAATTTTGATGTTGCGCTGATTAAACCTGCGCGTGAACTGGCGGTGGCTTGTAAAACCAAAACTTGATTTGTACCTTTCAACCAACGTTTTTGAATACTGCTTAACATTCCCATTGATTCAATGACTTCAGCATTACGAAGGTTTTTATTAACTAAACCGCGCCCTGCCATTGCTAAATTATTCGCTTCGCCAAGCATTTTACTGGTGGCTTTTTCTTGCACGATTGCCACGATAATCAACAAAATTGCCGTACCAACTGCCATCCATCCGTACATTGAATGGAATACAAACATTAACGCAATATAAATTGGCAACCAAGGCGCGTCGAAAAACGCAAATAATCCGTTACCCGTCATGAATTGACGCAAAGATGTTAAATCGTCGAGTGGTTGTGAAGAAGCACGTTGTCCGCCTGTGTAAAGAGCCTGTTTATAAGCGACTTTGAATAAACGTTCGTTCAATAGCGTTTCTAATCGGGTGCTGACACGAACCAAAATTTGTGAGCGAACCCACTCCAATGTCCCCATCGTAATAAATAACACCATCATGATTAACGTCAGCATGATTAAGGTTGAATGATTGCCTGTCGGTACAACACGGTCATAAAGTTGCAACATGTAAATTGTTGGAACAAGCTGCAAAATGTTAATCACCAAACTGAAACCAGCGGCGGAAATAAACGCGCCTTTGCATAATTTGAGAGCTTCTTCTAAATCAGATTTTGGGAGTGTTTTCATGTGTAAAAAGTGAGAATCTACTTATAATTGTTGTCATTATTGCATATTTTATAAGCACTTTCTATTTTGGCTATCGCTTATAAAACGTTCAGTTCTTATTCAATCATGGTGTGAATTGTGATTAAAACAAGATAAAATCTATATTGTTTTTATACAGCAATAACCAAGCCACTTAATAACTCCAATTCAATTTATTCCGTAGAATCTCAAAAAAGTCGTGTCCTTGTGGATGTAAAATTCGAATGGGTTGCGGTTCTTTTTTAATCAAAATTTTGTCACTAATTAACACATCAGGAATTTCAATGTGGTCACACGTCACAAGTGCGTTAATTTGTTTGTTTTGACAAAAACTGATTTCAATTTCCGCGTCGTCATCAATTACAATCGGACGATTTGATAATGTATGTGGGTTCAGCGGTACTAACACTAGCGCGTTTAATGACGGATATAAAATAGGGCCACCCGCCGATAAAGAATAAGCCGTCGAACCTGTTGGTGTAGCAATAATTAAACCATCCGAACGTTGAGAATTTAAAAATACACCGTCAATTTTCGTCATGATTTCAATCATACTTGGCGTAATCCAACGATGAATTGCCACTTCATTTACAGCCGTTTCTTCATGAATAATGTCGTTATTTCGTAGAATTTTTGCGCGTAATAAATAGCGTTTTTCTTCGCTAAAATTTCCTGAAAACATTTGCGTTAAGGTTTCTGCTAAAACGTCTGGCGAAATATCAACCAAAAATCCCAATCGTCCCAAATTTATGCCAATTAACGGAATATCATGAGCAACAATTGCACGAGCTGCCGCTAAAAATGTGCCATCTCCACCTAACGCGATAACCACGTCGCAACGTTCGCCCAATTCTGAAATTAGACAGGATTGAATGGGGATATTTTGGACAAATTTCGCGCTATTTTCAGCAACAAAAACGTGATAATTTTGCGCGATTAAATACGCACAAAGTCGCGTAATCGTTTCAGTAATCGATGAATCACTTGGTTTTCCGATAATTCCAATCGTTTGAAAAAGACGTTGCATTTAAAAATCTCGTTCGTCAAAAATAAAAAATTAACCTGCTACAGGTGGAGCTAAAACGGTTCGTGTACCGTTTGATTCAGGTGAACTGACAACACCTGCATTTTCCATATCTTCAATCATCGTTGCGGCGCGGTTGTAACCAACTTTGAAACGACGTTGCACGCTTGAAATGGAGGCTTTGCGTGATTCTGTCACAAAACGCACGGCTTCATCATAAAGTGGGTCAGATTCACTGCCACCGCCGTAACTATTTCCACCGCCAAAACTGTCACTAGAATCTGAACTTTCTTGCAAAATTTCTTTTAAATAATTTGTAGGTCCTGTTTGTTTTAAAAATTCCACAACGCGATGTACTTCGTGGTCATCAACAAACGCACCATGAGCGCGAATCGGAATACTCGTTCCCGAAGGCAAAAACAACATATCACCATTTCCTAAAAGCGTTTCTGCCCCGCCTTGGTCTAAAATTGTACGCGAATCAATTCGCGATGAAACTTGAAACGAAATCCGTGTCGGAACGTTCGCTTTAATTAACCCTGTCAAAACATCAACTGATGGACGTTGCGTTGCCAAAATTAAATGAATGCCAGCTGCTCGTGCTTTTTGAGCTAATCGTGCAATCAGTTCTTCAACTTTTTTACCCACAATCATCATCATGTCAGCTAATTCATCGATGACAATCACGATACTTGGCAAGGTTGAAAGCGTCGGAAAATCTTCGTCATCTTCCAGTGGATTTATCATTTGAAACATCGGGTCACGAATGGTTTCACCACGCTCTGCGGCATCTTCAATGACTTGATTAAACCCTGCTAAATTTCGCACGCCCATTTTCGACATCAATTTGTAACGACGTTCCATTTCGCCAACCGCCCAGCGTAGTGCGTTACTGGCTTCTTTCATATCGGTGACAACGGGTGTGAGCAAATGCGGAATATCCTCATAAACTGAAAGTTCGAGCATTTTTGGGTCAATCATAATCAAACGCACTTGGTCAGGATTTGCTTTATAAAGCAAACTCAAAATCATGGTGTTAATGGCGACAGATTTACCTGAACCTGTTGTTCCCGCAACGAGCGCGTGCGGCATTTTTCCTAAATCCGCGCAAATAGGCACGCCAGCAATGTCTTTTCCCATTGCCAGCGTCAACAAAGATTTTGATTTTTCAAATGCAGGTGATTTTAATAATTCGCGCAATGTCACCATTTCGCGCTCACGGTTTGGAATTTCTAAACCCACAACAGGTTTGCCAGGAATAATTTCGACAATTCGCACACTTGTAACCGATAACGAACGTGCTAAATCTTTGGATAAACTACTAATTCGGCTAACTTTTACACCTGCTGCGAGTTGCAATTCAAAACGAGTAATTACAGGGCCTGGATGAAAACCGACAACGGTTACTGCAACGTTAAAATCTGCCAAAATATCTTCCACAAGGCGCGACATTTCTTCTAAATCGGTTTCTGAATAACCAACTACTTTAGTGTCAATTTCATCGAGTAAATCTAAACCTGGTAATTTATTTTTCTTAGGGTAAACGATTGCTTGCGGTTTTTTTTCAGCAATTGTTTTAGAA
>JBASLW010000216.1:0-15967 GCA_049656545.1 Methylococcaceae bacterium | reverse complement strand
AATCAACACAGGGCGAATGTGTCATTTAGACGCGCATGGTATTGGGCAAGCGGTTCAAACATTGGGTGTTGAAAAAAATAGTTTTTTGGCAATTGAAAATGTCGGGAATTTGGTTTGTCCGTCATCATTTGATTTGGGCGAAGCGCATAAAGTAGTGGTACTTTCTGTCACTGAAGGCGAAGACAAACCGTTGAAATATCCTGATATGTTTCACGCGGCAGATTTAATGATACTCAACAAAATTGATTTATTGCCGTATGTAGATTTTGATGTAGCACGTTGCGAGGAGTTTGCGTGGCGAGTGAATCCTAAAATTCAAATTTTGAAATTGTCCGCGACGAAAGGCGATAATTTTTCGTCGTGGACAGATTGGCTAACGTCAAAAGTTAAGCCGTGATTTAGATTGAATTAGAATTTTCCTTTTCTCATCAATTCGTCTTGGTTAGCAAAAATAAAATCTTTTTTGCTTGTTTCGGCACAAGAAATGGGATTATCAGACATAAATCATTTATTCCAAGAATTAGTGAATTAGTAAGTGCTTAGAGCTTTCTAGTGTAAAATTTGTATTAACAATTTCTTAATAACAAACGTACCTTATTCAATTTAAAGACACAATCATGACTACACAATGGGAAGCCGTTATCGGCTTAGAAATTCATACGCAATTATCGACAAAAACAAAAATTTTTTCGGGTGCATCGACAACTTACGGCGCAGAACCAAATACGCAAGCGTGTATTATTTCCTTGGGAATGCCAGGTGTTTTACCTGTTTTAAATGAAGAAGCCGTAAGAAAAGCGGTAATTTTCGGTACAGCAATTAACGCTGAAATTGCACCATATTCTGTTTTTGCACGGAAAAATTATTTTTATCCCGATTTGCCAAAAGGCTATCAAATCAGCCAATTTGAATTGCCAATTGTTGGAAAAGGCTTTTTAGATATTGAAGTTGACGGCGAAACAAAACGTGTCGGAGTAACACGCGCTCATTTAGAAGAAGATGCGGGAAAATCCCTACATGAAAATTTTCACGGTTCAACAGGCATCGATTTAAATCGTGCGGGAACGCCATTATTAGAAATCGTGTCAGAACCTGATATGCGTTCAGCAAAAGAAGCGGTTGCGTACATGAAAAAACTACATGAATTAGTGCGTTATTTAGAAATTTGTGACGGGAATATGCAAGAAGGTTCGTTCCGTTGCGATGCAAACGTGTCGGTGCGTCCAAAAGGTCAAGCAGAATTCGGCACACGCGCAGAAATCAAAAATATCAACTCATTTAAATTCGTCGAAAAAGCGATTAACCATGAAATCGAACGTCAAATTGAATTGATTGAAGATGGTGGCAAAGTTGTTCAAGAAACCCGTTTGTACGATTCAGTCAAAGACGAAACCCGCTCAATGCGTAGCAAAGAAGAAGCAAACGATTACCGCTATTTTCCAGATCCCGATTTGCTGCCTGTTTTTATTAGCGAAGAATTGAAAAATGAAATTCGGGCGAACTTGCCTGAATTGCCTGAAGCAAAAAAAGCACGTTTCAAAGCAGATTACAATTTGAATGAAGAAGCGGCAACGATTTTGACTTCATCCCGTGATTTGGCGAATTATTTTGAAGCTGTCGTGAAAGCCTCAAATTGCGACAGCGTTTTATGTGCCAATTGGGTGACGGGTGAATTATCAGCGGCATTGAATCGCAATGAATTAGAAATCACACAATCCCCAATCAACGCAGAGCGTTTTGCTGGTTTAGTTATCAGACTTGCTGATGACACTATTTCAGGAAAAATTGCGAAACAAGTTTTTGAATTTATGTGGAATGGTAGCGAATCGGCTGATGAAATTATCGAGGCAAAAGGTCTAAAACAAATTACTGATACGGGCGCAATTGAAGCCATTATTGACACGATTTTGGCGGCAAACGAAAAACAAGCGCAGCAATATCGTGATGGTAACGAAAAAATGTTTGGTTTCTTTGTTGGGCAAGTCATGAAAGCCATGCAAGGCAAAGGCAATCCCGCTGAAATCAACAAAATTCTCAAAACAAAATTAGCGTAAATGAATCAAATTTCCATTGGTTGGGATATTGGTGGCGCACACGTTAAAGTTTGCGTTGTTGAAAATCAAAAAATTATTGCCGTTTATCAAGAACCTTGCCCGTTGTGGCAAGGTTTAGATAAATTGGAATTCGCGGTTAAAACACTTTTGCAAAAACTTCCCAATCAAAACCAAAAACACGCGATAACGATGACGGGCGAATTAGTTGATTTGTTTGCGAATCGGCACGATGGTGTAAAACAAATTATTCAAACAATGTCCCAATTATTGGATGAATCTGAAATTGAGATTTTTTGCGGCAAATTGGGTTTATTGCCTATTTCTGAAATCAACAAAACGCATTTTGACGCGATTGCATCCGCTAATTGGCTTGCAAGTGCATCATTTGCGGCGAAACAATTTCAGAATTGCTTATTTGTTGATATTGGAAGCACTACAACAGATATTTTATTATGTGAAAACGGTCAAGTTGCCGCGCAAGGTTTTAGCGATTATGAGCGATTGATTTCACAAGAATTGATTTACACAGGAATGGTCAGAACGGCTGTCATGTCTGTTGTGCAAAGCGTTTTAGATAAAGGAAATCAAGTCGGCGTTATGGCAGAACATTTTGCTACGATGGCGGACGTTTATCGTTTAACAGGCGAATTGCAAGAAAAACACGACCAAACCGCAACCTCAGATGGCGCAGAAAAAACAATTGAAGCCAGTGGAAGACGCTTGTCGAGAATGCTGGGCGATGATTTTGAAATTGAGGAATTAGCGCGGTGGCAAGCGGTCGCGGGAGATATTCGCAAACAACAAATTCAAAGAATTCAAAAAAGTTGTGAATTGCATTTAAACAAAAAAACAACTTTAGTTGGTGCAGGAATTGGACGTTTTTTAGTTCAAGAAATTGCTGAAAATTTAGCGTGCAATTACATTGATTTTTCAACGTTGTTTTCAACTAATGACGATTTAATTTTTCACCCTGCCGATTGTGCGCCAGCAGTTGCAATGGCTTTTCAAATTTAAGAGAAAAAAATGACTTTAGCGATTTTTGATTTAGACAATACCTTAATTGCCGATGACAGCGATTATTTATGGGGGCAATTTTTAGTTGATAAAGGTATCGTTGATAAAACCATTTACGAAAAAATGAACGCAAAATTTTATGAAGATTACAAAGATGGCACACTCGACATCATGGAATTTTTAGATTTTTCGTTGAAACCGTTAACTGAACATTCGTTGGAAAAATTACATAGTTGGCGTGACCAATTTATTGTCGAAATCATTGCCCCTATTTTATTGAAAAAAGCGCAAGCATTAGTTGATAAACATCGCGCGCAAGGTCACAAATTATTAGTCATTACCGCCACAAACCGTTTTATTACTGCGCCGATTGTTGCGTTGTATGGTATTGATAATTTGATTGCGACTACGCCTGAATTGATTAATGACCGTTATACTGGAAAAATTGTTGGTATTCCAAGTTTTCAAAGTGGCAAAGTGACGCTATTGAATGATTGGTTAGCACAAACAGGCGAATCGTTAGAAGGGAGTTATTTTTACAGCGATTCGCACAATGATTTACCTTTATTACAATTAGTTGATAATCCTGTTGCGGTAAATCCTGATCAAAAGCTACGTCAATTTGCCAAAGAAAAAGATTGGGCAGTAATTAGTTTACGAGATGAAGTAAACGAGATTTGAGGTTGAATTTTAATCAAAACGAGCAGACACCGTAAATTTAAAAAATAACCGATTGCCTTGTACAACAGTATCGTTGTAAATCGAACTAGCAACGTAGCGTTTATCAAATAAGTTTTCTATGTTTAAACGTAAATCAAGATTATTCAAATGATATTGCGTCATCAAATCAGGACGAATATAACCGTTAGTTCTAAAACTATTTGCATCGTCCCCCCAACGCGCATCAACAAAGGTTGCACCACCGCCTAAATACAATTTACCGACAACATCAAACGGCAACTGATATTTTGTCCAAATGCCACCGCTATGTTTTGGTGTATTACGAAATTCGTGATTTTTGAATGAGTCGTGTTGTAAAAAACGTGAACTTATCAAGCTGTAGTTTGCAATCAATTGTAAATTGTCAGTAATTTTTCCTGTCAAATCCGTTTCAAAACCGCGTGAACGTATTGAACCGTTTGTAACCAAATAATTCGGATCTGTTGGGTCACGGGTAACTAAATGATTTTGCGTTAATTCATAAATGGCGGCTGTCCAACCTAAACGCTTTTCAAACCAATTGGTTTTGATACCAAATTCAAATTGTTCACCTTGCTTCGCAGGCAAAAAATCCTTTGTTTTTGTTAAACCGTAATTCGGTTGAAACGATTGGTTGTAGCTGAAATAACTGGCGATATTTTCAAATGGCGTAAAACTCAAGCCACCGCTAAACGTCAATGCGGTTTGATCAGTCGCTACTTTTTGATTTTGCTGTGCGTCAAATTCACTAAATCGTACACCGCTTGTTAAATGCCAAAGCCGCGTTAAATCCAATTGATTATTGACGTAATAACCGTATTCGAGCGTGTGAAGTTGTGTGTTTAACGGTGACATTTTTGGAATGACGTAATCAAATGTCGGTGCAAAAACATTGAGTTGATAACCGTTAATTTTACGTTGGCTGTGCAAACGGTCATCACCCTCGTTTCTATCAACACCAACAATGAGCTGATTTTTATTGCCGAAAATTGAAAACTCGCCGTGTAATTCACCGCGTAAATTCAGTTGGTCGTAATGGTTGTGAATATCACGGTAATAACCACTCAACGTTTCTGGCGTGACGAAGGTGTAAAACCCCATCAACACATCATGGCGTTCAGTGTGAAAATAATGGCTGGTTAAATGTGCCGTCCAACCTGAAAATAATTGCTGTTCTAACGAATTGCTAAATCGCCAATAATCACGGGCAGATTGCGTGCGCGGGTCAACGTAAGATTGGTCATAAATGACTCCGTATTTTTTGGTATAAACATTATCAAAACGATACGGTTGCGTGTCGTGATTGTATTCAAATTCGCTGGTGAATTTACCTGTTTTGGCATAATGCCAAGTGATTGACGGTGCGAGTGTAGCGCGATTGTTAATCATATTCGCTCGAAAATCATCTGCAAGTTGTCCCACCGCAATGAAACGATACAACAGGTTTTCGTTGTTATTAAGTTTGCCTGTGCTATCAACAACCAGTTTGCCAAAATCATACGAACCTGCACTGATACTAACATTGTGTAGCGTTTGCGCTTGTGGCTTTTTGTTAATGTAATTGACCACGCCAGCAGGTGAACCTGAACCGTATAAAACTGACGATTGCCCTTTTAAAATTTCAATGCGTTCTACGTTTGCCATTTCACGAACGAAAAATTTTTGATTATCGAGCAAGCCGTTTAAATACGCGCCACCACCTGTGCTAAATCCGCGAATCATCACGTCAGTATTAAAACCAGAATCACCTGTGCCTTGTTGTACACCGCTAATAAATTTCACGCTTTCTTCTAAACGATTCACTTGGCTATCATTTAATAATTCTGGCGAAATCACACCAACTGAAAACGGGGTTTCTAAAAGGGACGTTTGATTGCGTGTTGCGGTGTTAGTGTCTTCGACAAAATAGTTTTCTGGTGTAGCTGTAATCGTCATTTCATCTAAAACGAGAACAGAATCGTCGGCAAAACAGCTATGTTCTGACAATATCGCTAGTAGCAGAAATCTAAAAAGTTGGCGCATTCGTTGCTGGGGGGGGGTAAAAAGATTTGCATATCATTATGTTAATGTTGTTTATTAAATGGCTAATACGTTGACAACGCACGATAGACCTTCGGATTGTGGGAAGCAAAAATTTCCTTCTTCATCCACCATTTTCCAGTACGAAATGACATTGCACGGGTAAAACGGCGCGGTGAATTCAACGACAATTTCAACAATTTCACCTGAGAGAGTGTTAGGAATTAACACATTTCGCGCTGTCGGTTTTAAACCTCTGAATTCTTTTGGCGTTGCAATGCCTTCTGGTAAATCAAATTCACCAATGGGTTGCGTATCCATACAAATAAATTTTCTGTCTATCCAATCAATTGAACCGATATTTTGGATTGCCCAAATTTTGGTAAAAGTTTCATTGATTCTTACCATCGAATTATCGGGAAACGTCACATCAGCAATAAATCCTGACGCATCATTTTTAACGTTTGCACCTGTGCTGGTGAATTTAGGCAATTCGATTTGATTCAAAAAATAACGAAACAAATCAATGGGGTGGATTTTCAACACATGAGCAATCGCCACGATTGTGCCGAGTTGGGCTTGTTTGGTATCACCGTTCAAAATTTTGCGTAACGTGCTTTTATTGATACCTGATTTTTCTGCTAATCCACGTTGGCTGATTTTCAATTCTTTACAACGTTCACTTACATAATCACCTAACTCCAATCGCGGCATAACCACTCCTTAACTATCTAAAATTGTTTAAAAAAACTTGTCGAGTGGGTGACCAAAGTCACCCACTATTTAGATTACTATTGCCTCGCAATGACGCTTTTTTTTAAATCTGTCGAAGGGCTTGAATTATACAAGTGAAATACAGTGTTTTTAATTGATTTAATTTTTTGAGGGGATTTTTATGAAGAAATTAGTTTTAGGTTCTTTTATTTTTGCATCCACGTTTTTGAGTGTGGGGTTTGCTCAAGCGGGGATTTTGAAGTTTGACGATGCAACGACAAATGGCACTACTGGATTTACATTGGGTGAATTCAAATTTGGTGATGGCGCAAATGTTGTTGATGCTTCAACTTTAGATGCCAACGCATTCAGTGGTAGCAATGTTGCTTTCAATGAAAATGGTGGCAGTATCGTAATCACACGGGCGGACGATGGTTTGTTTTCTTTTGGTGATTTTTCGATTGGAAGTTTTGGTAATTCAATAGATGGTTATCTAGTAGATAGCTTTTCGGTAACTGTATTGGACAATAACAATGTTTCACATACTTCTGAGAAGAAGGAATTTTCCAGTCAAAATTCATGGATGACGTTATCTTCATCCGATTTTATTTTTAGTTCAATTGTTGACTTTGGAAACATTTACACATTGGAGATTAGTGGCTTTGATCCTGGTGGGGAGTCAAATTATTTCATGCTCGACGACATCGACCTGACTGCAAATGACGCTACAAATGACGTACCTGAACCCGAAGCATTAGCTTTGATGTTATTAGGTTTGCCAATGATGGGCTGGGTTGCTCGTCGTAGAAACAACACAACACACACACTTTAATTTTTTTGAGGAGTAATTTCTTATGTTTTCAAATTCTTTACGAATCAACAGTTTTTTTTCTAATGTTTGGGGCGGTTCGGCAAGTCCTAGTCCCAGTCCATATCAACCTGGTGCTATGGAGTTTGTTTCCAATCAAGGGAGCGTAACCGTTAAAGGTTCTGGTGCAGAACCTTATGTTCCAGTTGCGATTTATGTTAATGACCAATTTAGTAATAGTTGGGCAATGAGTGATGCGAGTGGCAATTGGGAAATGCCTTTGAGTTTGAGTCCAGGGGGTTATCAATTATCTGTTCACGCTCAAACAAACAGACCTGGAGCTATGGAGCCTGATATTGGTGCAAATGTGTACTTAAATGTGAATCCACAAGCGAGTAATCCAATGTTAGATACAGGTATGAACTTGCCTTTGGATACAACGCCGCCTGTGTTAGATCCGCATGTTTGGGATAGTGATGATAATTCGATGCCCTTTGATATGCCATTGACCGATTCGATGGGAAATCAGATGTATTTCACCAATCAAACGTCAGTCGTTATTGATGATGGTGATTATTTCAGTGGCGACAAATTTGACGTGAGTATAAGTAACTTCTACGACTACTACGATTCCACTCACACAGGCACGGGAGATTGGCAGTTTTATGTACCAGTTCAAGAAGGTGGGAACTTTTTTGAAATTCTCGCCAGAGATTTGTCGATGAATGTTTCAAAAGCACACGTTTTGGTTATTCGAGATACTGTTGCACCGACTGTGCAAATTACCAATGTAATGGTTGATCCGAATGGTGGTTACGCTACCGTTTCAGGTACATTCACGGGTTTAACAGAGTCTTATTCTGATTTGCCTGCATCTTATTTGCGTACATGGAATTACAGTTATGGAGATACCAGATATTCCCAAACTGGTTCTCCTGAAAATAACAATGACGAAATTGCCTTGTTTGCAGAAGGCAGCAATACGCCATTGAATTCTTCTACAGAAATCACATATCCTACTGGTGGATGGACATATGGACCGAATGGCGAGGTGGTAGATCTTTCTATTATTAGAACTTGGACTACTTACGTTACATTACCTGCAGGCACAACCAGTCTTTATGCAACCGCAAAAGACATTACTGGCAACATGAGCAGCAACAGCGCGATTTACACCGTCAGCACGGAAACTCAAGTACCTTCTTTTTGGGGAAATCCAACGCCAGGTGATGGCAATGGCGATGGTATGCCAGATGCACAACAAGAAAATGTAACGTCTATTAAAGCAGAAAGTGACGGTGCATGGTTCACCATTGCCGCTAATTCTGAGGATTCAGAAATGGTATCCGTTCAAAATGTGGTGCTGACTCCCATTCCGACGATGGAACTTCCACCGTTGCCAACGGGTTATGATTTTGCATCGAAAAATTCGGTGAGTTTTACACTAAATAATCTAGCTCCAGGTGCAACAGTTCCAGTTAGTTTATTTTTTGATGATCCAACTGCCAAAATTAACGGTTATGCCAAATTGATTAACGATAATTGGGAACTTGTTCCCGCGATGGTGATACACAGCGCAGGACGTACACAACTTGAGTTCAGCTTAACGGATGGTGGATTGTTTGACGAAGACGGCATGGTAAATGGTTCTATTCTTGATCCGTTAATTCCTGTAACGTTGGGAACAACTATTACAGGAACAACAGGGAATGACACATTAACAGGTGGCATTGGTGATGACTTGTTGATAGGCGATGCTGGCAAAGATCTTTTAATTGGTGGCTCGGGCAGTGATTTATTTGTTTTTAACGACACCTACCAATCGACGGTAAAATTCGCAGATGTGATTCAAGATTTCACGCACGGCGAAGATGATATGGATTTTTCTGCCATTGCGGGAATTACAGACGTTCAAGGTTTGTTAAAAGGCGGAACCATAAAAGTTAATCCGTATAGTATTGCGTGGACAGCTGATAAAACAGGTAATACTCAGATTTATGTGAACACAACAGGCAGTGCCGAATTCCAATGGCAAGCACAGATGAAACTCATTTTGACTGGGCAACCTGTGTTAGATGCTGGTGATTTTGTTTTGTCAGCGTAGGATTTCGTAAAATCATAAAGCAAAGCCCGTTTTAAAAATTTGGGCTTTGTTTTTTGTGATTATAAATTCGAATTCAAATCATCTATTAGGAATTTAGGTTTTAATTGTCAAAATGACAAACAGATTCTTTTTCATCAAATCCAAGCGTATCTAATTCTGTTTTAGGATGTAAAAAACCTTCAATGGGCGCAACGGCAACTAATGAACGCGGAGCAGCAAGTAAAACCGCTTGACGCAATTGACCATCCCACGCGCGAAAAGAAAGCGAATTCCCTTTGTAACCTGACAACGCAAATTGTGGACTTTTTACATAATCACGCACCATTTTAAAATCAGCTGATTTTGTGCGTGTTGACGCTTCACCAATCGCGCGAACCGCTAAATAGGCGGCAACATCGTGTTCTTCCATCTGACGTTTTGCTAAATTTTGAAAACGATGTTGAATTTGCGTCGCGCCCCATAAATCATGCGTTGGATGCCAAGACGTTGCAATTAAACCTTGCGTACCAATAATCGGGCGTGAAAGCCATGTGCGATAAGCTAAAAATTCTCCGAATAAACCTTGTTCATCAGCAACCACCAACACATCGTAATCATCGCTTTGCGTAAAAACAGAAATATCAGCTTGTGCGTTTTTACGCATATCAAACGTATGTTCCCATTTTTTTTCAGTAACGATTTTCATGCCGAAACGTTTTGCTGAACGTTTTAATGCTTTGGCAAATAATTCATCTTCGGACGTATTTCCAACAATTAAAAACCATTTTGACCAGCGTTTTTTCATCATATATTGCGCTAACGCATCGGCTTTCATCGCACGATTTGGCAATAAATGTAACGTATTTGCACGACAATTTTCATTGCGAAGCGAATCGTCAAATGTTCCTGCATCGAAAAAAAGCGTGTCCGAATTCGCCGCTGAATCTGAAATCGCCAATGTATTTTCAGCATTCAAATTCGTAATAACGTAATGGAATTTTCCCGATACGTTTTGTTTAAAAAATTCCAATGGATTGCCATCTGGTGTGACATTAAATTTGTGTAACACAAATTTTTGATGGGTAAATTCACCTGTCGTGTTGTTGTCGCTAATCGCTAATTCTGCACCTTCAACACCTTTATTTGCCACAAATTGGTCAAGATTTGACAAGGTTTCTGTCAGCGGCGTTTGTTCTTGATTCAAAAAAGCAATGTCAAACGTTTGAACAGTTGAAACGGGAGACGTTTGTTTTGATTTTGTCGCGGCAAAAAGTGGGGATGCAATAAATATCGCTAAAAATAAGGTAGAAAATGATTTCATAGAATTTATAGTAAAGATTCAAAAGCAGGGAAGGGCATAAAAACCCTTCCCAAAAAATAGCGTATTTATTTTAATTTCAACGCTAAAAACACAGGATTTCCCTGACGTTGAATTAACACGGCAATCGAAACACCCGTAGGTAATTTTTTTACCATTTTGTCAAAATCTTTCAAATCCCGCACAACCGTATTTTGAATTTGCAAAATTACGTCACCGCGCTGAATACCAGCATCACGCGCCGCACCTTGCCCAACATCTTGCACTAAAACGCCATGACGTGGAATTTGTAGCATTTGACGTTGTTCATTGGTTAAATCTGAAATCGCAATGCCTAACTGATTTTCAGGTGATTTTTTTGATTTAGCCAACGCAATTTGTGAATCTTCGTCGGGTAATAAACCCACATTGAAATGTAATGTGCGCGGTTCGCCTTGACGAATAATTTTTAACGTTGCGTCATTGTTAATTGGTGTTACACCGACCATCGGTGGTAAATCAGCAGAATGGTCGATTAACTGTCCGTTAAATTCAGTAATAATATCGCCAATTTGAACCCCCGCTGCTTCGGCAGGACCGCCAAGAATGACTTTTGCAACTAACGCACCTTGTGGTTTTTTCATGCCAAATGATTCGGCTAATTCACGCGTTACATCTTGAATTTGTACGCCAAGCCAACCATGTGAAGCACGACCTTTCAATTTAATTTGCTCAACGATATTCATGGCAACGTCCATCGGAATCGCAAACGATAGTCCCATAAATCCACCTGTGCGACTGTAAATTTGCGAGTTAATGCCAACCACTTTTCCATCCATATTAAACAGTGGCCCTCCCGAATTTCCTGGGTTAATAGCCACGTCAGTTTGAATAAATGGCACATAATTTCCACCAGGCAAACTACGTCCTTTCGCGCTAACAATCCCTGCTGTAACCGATTGTTCAAAACCAAATGGCGAACCAATGGCTAAAACCCATTCCCCGACTTGTAATTTATCAGGTGAACCAATTGTCACAACAGGCAAATCACGCGCTTCAATTTTTAATACGGCAACATCCGTGCGAGCATCTGAACCAATTAATTTTGCAACAAGTTCGCGGCGGTCATTTAATTTCACCACAATTTCGGTTGCATCTTTGACAACATGATGATTTGTCAAAATATAACCATCTTGTGAAATAATGAAACCTGAACCGAGTGAACGTGCTTCATGCGGCACAAATCCACCGCCACCTTGTTGTTCATTGAAGCGACGAAATAATTCTTCTAACTCTGGCGGCATTGAACCTTCTGGAAATTGTGGCACCATTTCCGCACCTTCTACGCCAGCTGCAATTTTTTGTGTGGTACTGATATTGACCACTGCGCCGCCATTGGCTTTTACCATATCCGTAAAGTCAGGCAATTGTGCGTGCGCTATCGCACTAAAAAAACTCAACAAAAATAAACTAAAAATCCACACACGGGCTTTTTTAGGCATAACATTTTTCCTTTTAAAACGTTTAAAAACGTTATTATCGGTTTGCATTCTTTAAATCTCAAGGTAAGTCAGTGAAAGGTTTTATTGTTTCAACATTTAGCGATTTTTTCTCGGCAAATCGTATTTTTATTGGTTACAGCGGCGGTGTAGATTCGCACGTTTTATTACACGTTTGTGCAACGTTGCCAGAGTTAAAAACAAAAATAACCGCCGTTTATATTCATCATGGTTTGCAAAAAGAAGCTGATGATTGGGCGATTCATTGTCAAAAAATTGCTTTAAATTTAGGGGTTTCCTTTTTAGACATTCGGGTTGATGCGTCTGCAAATTCGCGTGAAAGTCCCGAAGAAGCGGCTCGAAATGCGCGTTACAACGCTTTTAAAGATTTAGTTTTAGAAAATGACATATTGCTCATGGCGCAACATCGAGAAGACCAACTTGAAACGGTTTTGTTGCAACTTTTTCGCGGTAGCGGTTTAAAAGGTTTAGCAGGAATGCCTGAAAAAATGCCGTTTGCAAAAGGTTTTTTGTTGCGTCCATTTTTAAATGTTAGCAAAGCAGAAATCACCGCTTATGCGTTAGAAAATCAGCTTATTTGGATTGAAGACCCAAGCAATCAAAGCACGATTTATGACAGAAATTTTTTGCGTCAAGAAATCATTCCACAATTGAAAGAGCGTTGGCAATCGTTAGATAAAACGGTTTCTCGCACTGCGACGCATTGCGCTGACGCTCAAAATTTAATTTTAACTATCGCGCAAAATCATTTTGAAATAGTTTTTAACGTGGAAGATAAAACGTTAAACATTCTGAAATTACAGACTTTTTCAGAAATAGAGCAATGTTTAATTTTGCGTCACTGGTTTGAATATTTAGGTTTGAGAATGCCGTCACATGATTTTTTGCAACGGATTTTAAAGGAGGTTATTGGTGCAAAAATTGACCGTCATCCTATTTTGCATAAAAAAGGGTTGACCGTTTCACGCAAAGGTAAAAATTTAGTGATTCATTCATAACATCACGATATACGTTAGACTTAGATGAAACGATTTACCTTTTAACTATTTTTAGGCGCGATGACTTCTTTACCTTTGCTATTTTTAATTATTGTTTTTACCTCAATTGGCGGCGTGTTGAGTGTTTTAGCCGCTGGCGTTTTTCTTCTACTTCCCGATAAACATCGCAAAAAAGTGTTACCGCATGGCATTAGTTTTGCAATTGGTGCATTGCTTGCCGTTGCTTTTTGGGGCTTAATTCCAGAAGCCTTTGAACACGCCAAACCCGAACAAATACAATCGTTATCAGGTACGATTTTGGCGGGCATTTTAGGCTTTTTTGTATTGGAAAAATTATTACTTTGGCGGCATTGTCATTTTGGTGAATGTGAAGCGCATGGCGATGATGAACATCAACATCCCGAACATATTCACGAGCATTCACATGGACATTCACATGGACATTCACACGGTGCAAAAACGGCTGGCGCGTTTATTATTTTAGGGGACAGCATTCACAATTTTGTCGATGGTGTCTTGATTGGTGCGGCATTTTTAATGGATGCACAGTTGGGAATTGTGACCAGTTTGGCAGTTGCAACACATGAAATTCCACAAGAAGTGGGCGATTTTGCGATTCTTTTGCAAAGCGGTTATTCACAAAAAAAAGCTCTTTTCTATAATGTGTTAGCGAGTTTAACAACAGTTATTGGTGGTGTATTAGCGTATTTTAGTTTGGATTCGTTGCACGACAGTTTGCCGTATTTTTTAGCCTTGGCAGCATCGAGTTTTATTTATATTGCCGTTGCAGATTTAATTCCATCATTGCATAAACGCACGGACACCAAAACATCGTTGCAGCAAATTGTTTTGATTGGTGCGGGTGTTGCGCTGATTTGCACCATGCACAACATTGCCCATCACGTTGAAATTTAACGTTACAAAGCGCGAACACGCCATTTTTTGCCTTTAATTTTCCCATTTTGCAAACGCGCTAATGCAACATTTGCGCTGGTGCGTTTGATTGCAACGTAGGTTCTTACGTCGAAAATATCAATTTTACCGACTTCATTGCCTGCTAAACCCGCTTCACCAGTCAACGCGCCCAAAATATCTGCGGCGCGAATTTTGGCTTTACGTCCACCATCGATAACTAACGTCACCATCGCAGGACGTAATGTTGTATTTTTAGGAATGTTTCCAGCAGGATATTTTCCCCATTGAATTGTGTTGTTTTGATACGTTTCAATCGCTTCTGCACGTTCTAATTCGGATTCGGCACAAAGACTCAACGCCAAACCTTTTTTACCTGCTCGACCTGTTCGACCAATGCGATGAACGTGTACTTCTGGGTCTGGCGATAAATCAAATACAATCACCATTTCTAAATCTTTAATATCTAAACCGCGTGCTGCAACATCTGTTGCGACTAAAACGGAACAGCTTTTATTTGCAAAACGTAATAATGTTTGGTCGCGTTCACGTTGTTCTAAATCGCCCGTCAATGAAAGTGCGTAATAACCTTGCTGTCCGAGCCAATTTTCAATTACTTGGCAAGTATATTTGGTATTACAAAAAATCACCGTTGATTCAGGTTGATATTTTGTTAATAACGCCACAACCGCTAACGGTTTTTGTAATTCTTCCGCTTTAAAAAACAGTTGTTCAATTTGTCCGTCATCATGATTTTCATCAACGCTAATTTCAACGGGTGATTGTTGAATATGTGCGCTCATGTCTAAAATTGAATCGGGATAGGTTGCTGAAAATAATAACGTTTGTTTTGTTTTCGCTGTTTGTTTTACAACGAACGAAATTTGCGCTTCAAAACCCATATCTAGCATTCGGTCTGCTTCATCTAGCACTAAAACGCGCAATTTTTTTAAACTCAAACTTTGGCGTTTTAAGTGGTCTTGAATTCGTCCAGGCGTTCCAACAACGATGTGTGGCGCGTGTTGTGATAACGAGGAAATTTGATGACCTTGTGGTACGCCGCCGCACAATGTCAGCAATTTTATATTTGGAATAAAACGCGCCAAATTACGAATTGCTTTGCTAACTTGGTCTGCTAATTCGCGGGTCGGACATAAAACTAATGCCTGTGTTTCATAAAGATTTACATCAATTTTCGACAACAAACCCAAACCAAATGCGACTGTTTTACCGCTACCTGTTTTGGCTTTTGCAATAATATCGTCGCCCTGCAAAATAAACGGCAAACTTTTCGCTTGAATTGGAGTCATTTCGACGTAATTCAGTGTTTCTAAACTTTGCAGCAAAAGAGGATTTAAATCGGCGGTAGAAAATTTAACGGGTTGCATAATTTGCTCGTATGAAGTTTTTAAAATTCGATTATACCGTTCAATGCCCGCTAACCCGCAAAAACAACGTCAAATGTAGTCATAAAATCTGAAATAGTGACGCGGGATTTTAATTCAACAGATTGCGTCAACATATCGAGTTTTAAACCGCGTTCTGCAAGCGATTCCGTTTCAACAAAAATGGCATCAACATCCATTGTGGGCAAAATTTCAAATAATGTGGCGACATTTTTACGCGCAGTTTGATTTGATTTCAAATGAAACACTGCATCGTCTAAAAGTAAAATACTGACCTCTTGTTCAAACGCGGCGGTTGTCAAAATAATATCAAACATTTCTTGAACGTAAATCCCGTCGTAACTTGGTTTTCGCAGCACAAATAAAAAATTTTTCGTCATAAAATTACCCAAAAACTAAAAAACGGTCGGCTAAAATCGTCGCTTCGAGCAATTGTCCTAAAC
>JBASLW010000215.1:0-21390 GCA_049656545.1 Methylococcaceae bacterium | reverse complement strand
TCGATTTAAGTGATCACAACATTAAACTTACTGCGTTTGAGTATTTACCTTTTTCATTTGAAATTCAATGTGATTTACAACGATTAAGTTCACCCAATGCGCTGATTTCTTTAGAAGAATATGGCGAAATGGATACCCGATTAGGTTATTGGTTTGCGCGAGTGGTGCAAACGTTATTACGCAAAAATAATCTATCTAAATTCGACATCAAAGCCATTGGTAGTCATGGTCAAACGGTTTATCACGCGCCATTGTCAAAATATCCTTTTTCGTTACAAATTGGTGATCCCAATTGCATCGCACAGCAAACGGGTATTACAACGGTTGCCGATTTTAGACGACGAGATTTAGCGGCGGGTGGACAAGGTGCGCCGTTAGTACCTGCTTTTCATCAAGCTGTTTTTCATTGCAAAAGTGAAACCCGTTGTATTGTTAATATCGGTGGAATTGCCAATATCACCGTTTTGCCTGCCGATGAAAACTTACCTATTTTAGGTTTCGATACGGGAACGGGAAATGTATTGTTAAATCAATGGACACGCCGCCATTTAGATAAAAGTTTTGATAAAAATGGCGCATGGGCAAACACAGGCGTTATCAATGTTGAATTAGTAAATTACTTAAAAGAAGAAGCCTATTTTCACGCGCCACCGCCTAAAAGTACGGGCGTTGATTATTTTTCATTGGCGTGGTTAGAATCAAAATGCAATTTACACCATTATTTGCCTGAAGATGTGCAAGCTAGTTTATGTTATTTAACTGCCATTACCATTTGTGAAGCGATTAAAAAATTTGCACCTGAAACGGCTCGCATTTTGGTTTGTGGCGGCGGCGTTCACAATGCGTATTTGATGAATTTACTTAATGAAAATGCCCCCTGTTTAGTGCAATCAACAGGCGATTTTGGTTTGCATCCTGATCATGTTGAAGCGATTGCGTTTGCGTGGCTCGCGAAACAAACGCTACATCAAAAAACAGGCAATTTACAAGCGGTGACAGGCGCGGCGCATTCGGTGATTTTGGGTGGAATTTATCAGGCTTGACGAAAAACTAAAAATTGGCTTTGTAATTCGGCGCATTTTTCAGCAGGTAAGGTAATTTTTACTTGAATTTGTGCTGCAAAATCTTGTTGGATAATGTGTCCATTTATTTTTTTTAATGCGTATTCAAAATGTTGAAATTGGTCATAATCAAGCGTGAAAATTTGAGTTGCCATTTCGATAAAAGATGCTAGTGATGCACCATCAATCACTTGTTTTGCCGTGTTTGCGTAAGCACGAGTTAAGCCCCCTGCTCCTAATTTAATTCCACCAAAATAACGAATCACAATAATTAGTGCGTTAATGATATTTTTACCTTCGAGATGCTGAAAAATTGGTTTTCCCGCTGTTCCAGAAGGTTCACCTGCATCATGAAAACGGTAAATAATGCCACTTTCTGTTTTTAATCGATAAGCAAAAACAATGTGATTTGCGTGAGGATGTGCGGCGTGTTGGCATTTTAATTCTTGTAAAACAGCTTGTTCGTTTTCACACGGCACAATGACACCGATAAAACGCGATTTTTTAATAATTTCTTCAAACGTGTGCGGATGTAAAAGAGAAAGCACGAAAATTATGCCCAATCTGCAACAACATCGACTAATAAAATGCGATTTTCATCAAGGCGTAACACGAAGGTTTTACACAGCATATCAGTGCTAAAATCACGATAACGCTCTGACGCTACCACGCGATTATTAGTTTGAAAACTTAACGTTTCGTAAAAATACGGTCGCCAAGCCCAATTAAACCCCATTTGCCTCGTATCCGTTACCCAAGTGTTATTTAAAAAATTAAAATTCGGTGTAATTTGATTTCCTTGTGTGTCACAAATATAAAAATGTAACAATCCACTGTCTTCAAATAATTCTGTTGATAAATACTGAATCGCAAAATCAGAACGTGAAATTTTTTTCTGTAAGTAATACATTAGCTTACGAATACGATCATTAAATTGATTTTTAAATTCTTGCTTGGTTAAAGCATGTGTCAGAAATTCGTCACGCAACGTGGTAATTTTGGGGTAATAACGTTTAGATTCTTGAAAATCAGCAGTAGCAGGCGAAAACAAATAACCTTGCATATATTGTGCACCACAATTTAAACCAAATAAAAAATCTTCATCCGTTTCAACGCCTTCACAAACGATACGGCAACCTGTTCGTTTCGCTAAACGGGTTAATAAATGTACAACATCTGTTTCAATTCCACCGCGTGCGGCATTTTGAAAAAGTCGCATATCCAGTTTAATAATATCGGGTTGAATTGCCATGACACGTTCAAGCTGTGAAAAGCCTGCGCCAAAATCATCAATCGCGATTCGCAAACCTTGTTCTCGATACATCGCGACGGCTTTGAGTAATTTATCTAAATTTCCGCGTGTTTCGGTAATTTCAATCACGATGCGATTTTTAGCAATTTCAAATTCTTCAAGCATTAACAGCGTTGGCAATCGCCCAAAATCTTCAATGTAATCAATCCAAGCGGCAGAAATGTTTAAGGTTAAATAACTGTCATCGTTTAATTCACTAAAACGCTCCAAGGCTTGACGGCGCACACAGCGATCCCATGCTCTCAACTGATGATCCGAAATATCAGGGTGTAAAAAAAGTTCACCTGCTGATTTAACGTTACCATCTGCCCCACGTTGCCGTGCTAAGGCTTCGTAACCTGCAATTTCACCACTTGCAGAACTAACAATAGGTTGAAAATAAGGAAAAAGCCGTATGCTGCTGTTGTTCATAAAAAACTCAAAAAGGAATTAAAAGTTTATATTACCTTGTAACCAAATTTTTTGGGTATCCGTTGCGAAAGTATCTGCGCTGTAATAGGCATATTTTGCTAAGACAGAATAGTGTTTTCCAAACTTTTTAACCGCTTGAACATCCCACTCGTCGCCGTAATGAAGATTGCCAGTATCATCGCTTAAATCATGGTAAATCGTTGAAACAGTCAAGCTGTCGTCCCACAC
This sequence comes from Methylococcaceae bacterium, assembly GCA_049656545.1. Taxonomy (GTDB): domain Bacteria; phylum Pseudomonadota; class Gammaproteobacteria; order Methylococcales; family Methylomonadaceae; genus UBA10906. Next base: position 18,378 of record JBASLW010000215.1, on the reverse strand, counting down.
TTTTGCGCTAACCGTTGCAAATACATCACGAATACCATTGACAGGCGTAATTAAAAATAAATCTGCCCACCCTTGGAACGCATGATTTGTTCCGAGTGGCGTATTAAATTGCCCTGCCCCCGTTCCGTTTAATTGTTCCATCGCACCTTGGAATGTTAAGAAATACGCAGAAAAGCCGCCCATTACGTTGTAACGATTTGCTTCATAAGCGACGGCGCGATGACCATAATCTTGTTGAATGCTCCATTCTGCTGTGTAAAGCAAATTGTAATGTTCATACATTTTTGGTGTTGCACCATTTAGACGCACCCCAAAAGTTTGATTCGATTTTGCAAAATTTTCTTTTTCGGTATAGTCGAGCCAATAGCCATAACCAACTACATTTCCGTAATCACCCAATTTGTAATTCACATTTAAAATCGGCGCATTGAGATTTTCAGTTAGCGATAAAATCGTTTGCACATTTCCAATATAACCTGCGTTGACGGTTAAATTTTTCAATGATGTATTGGTCACTAAAACAGAATCGAACGTCATTTCCATTTGTCGCCAACCAACGTTACCGATAAATCTGTCGTCATCTAATTTAATGCGTTGACGACCGCCTTTTACGACCGTGTCAAAATTAGAATAACTAATCCACAACTGATTTAACTCATTTTGAGCAGGGTCAGCGACTCTTGAAAAACCTGTATTATTACCGCGTGTGTCGTTGTAATCGGTTTGCAAAGCGTGATTTCCTTCGTATTCAGCGAATCCTTGAAAACCATAAAACTTAGGTGACAACACGCCTATGCGGGTGCGAATTGTGTTTGCATTAGCGGTTTTAGGATTGCCAGCTCCCGCGTCTTGGTCAACGTTTTCCCAGCGATAATTTGCATCGAATTTAATCGCGCCACCATCACCGAATTTTAAAGCATCTTCAATCGCTTTATTGTAATCAGCAGCACTAGCAGGATTTGTGGTGAATAAACTGGTAAAAAAAGCCGCTGAAAGCAGCGGCAAAGTGTGAGTACATCGTTTCATAAAAAATTCCTCAGTTAATAAAATTGTGGCATTCAATCAAGAATGAAAGTGTTGATGCACCAGCCATGGTGCAAAAATCTTATTTTTCCCACTTTCAGCAATGTGAAAGCACGCAACATACCAATTCTTTGAATCACCTCAAGCAAAGAACATTTTTTTTGCCAAATGTGAGCCAGCTTGGGTGAGTGGATGAATCACAAAATTAGCTCCGACACCTTTCAAAATGGCTTCTTCTTCGCTAAAAAAACAAATTGTGCCTATGTTTCTATCAAATCCGCGCTTTCTCAATCGAAATATCGCCGAACGACGCGCTTCAAAATCAGGCATTGTTAAAAGAATTCCTTTTACATAATCAAGACGCAGACCATTAAGTAATTCAATGTCTTCCGCATCGCCATAAACAACCCGTTTTCCATCCGCAAGTATTCCTTCCAAAATCGTCGGGTCAGCATCAAAACCAACAACACGCTGTGCTTTTTCATGTAATGCTAAATAGGCTGACGTGCCTGTTCGTCCCATACCAAAAATCAACCATTCTGCCGCGCCAATACTATCGGGTAAATGATCTGGACTCTTCCCTTTGCGTTCAAATCGAATCAAAAAAGGTTCTAAAATTGAAAATAATCGATGTGAAAAACGATTTAACGGCGCAGCAATTGCTAATGACCCTGCCACAGCTAAACTAATTGTCGCTTCCCATTGTTGTGATAATAAATTTGCTTCAACAACGGCTTTCGTTGTGATCAGCGCAAATTCACTGTAAGTCATTAACGCTAAACAGGAAATAAATGCTGTTCGAGCGCGTAATCCAAAAAACAGAAACAAACTAAAAAATAATACACCTTGGAATGGCAAAACTAACAATAACAAAATCGCATCGTTAACTTGTTGTGTGTTGGGTAATTCACTTAACCCAATTTGGATAAAAAAGGCGACTAATAAAACTTCTTTTAATCCCCACAATTTTTTGGCGATGTCATCTGTTTTTTCGTGTGATGCTAAAGCCAGTCCCATCAATAACGCGCCAATATCGGCTGAAACGCCTAAATGACTGGCTATTTCACTTCCTGCTAACGCAAAAAACACACCGAGTAATAAACGTAAATCATCACTATTCGTTGCACTTAATAATCGATGTGCTAAAGGACGAATCAACGGTAATGCTAATAATCCAAATGCCCAAGGACTTGGTGATTTTCCATCCGCAACCGCTAATAAACCAATGGCAATAATATCTTGTAAAATTAAAATACTCATCACGTCACGACCGTGAAGCGTCGATAATTCGTTGTTATCTTCGAGTACCTTAATCGCTAAAACGGTACTCGAAAATGCCAAACTTGCCCCTAATATCACACCGCCCGTAATGTGTCCGCCTTGTGAAAAAAAAAGCACAGCCGAAACACCTGTCACAATAACCAAATGCAAACTGCCAATATTTAACACTTCGCGCTTGATTAACGAACGCGGTTTTATTTTCAAGCCTACTGTAAAAAGCAATAATTCAATGCCAACATCCGCGAGATGATTAAGCTGAGGTAATGTAGAAATGTCGAAAAAATTTAAAACATATCCTGCAAACAGGTATCCAACTAAAGGCGGCAAAAATAAGCGATTGGCAACTAAACCAATAAAATATGCACAGCCTAAAAAAATAACTTCATTCAACGAAATCTCCTCATACGCTTTAAGAAATCAAGCTCGCTAATTCGTAAATTGGGGGCAAAATCAACATCTGTGCGAGTTGAATGCCCAAAATAGCAATAATGACCGACAAATCCAATCCACCAAAATTTGGCAACATGGCGCGGCAAATTTTAAGAGTTGGTTCAGTTAAACTGAAAAGTAAACGGGAAATGTCGTTGTAACTGCCTTGTTGAAACCAACTTAGCAATGCACGCGCGAAAATAGCGTAAAACATCACGTTCAAAAGTAACGAAATCAGTTGAGCGAAAGCCGTCAAAATCAATCCGCCAATGCTAATTGAACCACCTTGTAACAATGCCATTCCACCAATTGCCAAACTCTCCAACGCAAGCATCAACACGATTGATGCGGTATCAATGTTGCCGATTGCGGGAATAAATCGACGCAAGACTTTTAACAACGGGTGCGTAATGGCAATTAAAAATTTTGAAATCGGATTGCGAAAATCGGCGCGTACCCATTGCAATAAAAAGCGCAACATCACTGCGCCGATGTAAAGCGAAAAAACAGTATCCAAAATCAAAATGATTGGATTAGTAAAATAATTCATGCCCATGTTTAATTTCCTTTTGATAATTCAACAGAACGGTCACGCGCCGCGTTTAAGGCTTTCGAAACCAATTCAACAAATCCCCCTGCTTGAAATGTTTCAATCGCTTTTTGCGTTGTGCCATTTGGCGATGTGACACGTTGACGTAATTTTTCAGGCGATTCTTCCGATTCCAGAGCAATTTTAGCCGCTCCTAAAGCAGTTTGTTGAACCAATAATTGTGCAGTTTGTGGCGTTAATCCTAATTCTAATGCGGCTTTTTCCATTGCTTCCATGAGTAGGAAATAATACGCTGGACCACTTCCTGAAACGGCTGTTACGGCATCAAGTTCGCTTTCCGTTTCAACCCAAAGTGCAATTCCGACGGATCGCAAAATGTTTTCTGCTAAATCGCTTTGCGCTTCGCTGACATTTGAATTGGCGTGCAAACCTGTTGCCCCTGTTAAAACTAACGCGGGCGTATTTGGCATACAACGTACAATCGCGGTTTTCTCACCAAGCCACGCGCTTAAACTTGCTTGTGAAATCCCTGCTGCAATAGAAACAACCAGCGAATTTTTAGCTTGAATGTTTGCTGCAAGTGATTCTGAAACACTTTTCATCACTTGTGGTTTAACGGCTAAAACAATCACATCAACCGCGTCAATAACGTCTAAATTATTCAGCGTAGTATTAACATTAAATTGCGTTGCTAAATGTGCAAGTGTTTCTGTATTGGTATCTGAAACCCATAATTGCGAGGCTGAATGCCCACTTGCAATTAAACCACTGAGCAAACTTGAAGCCATATTGCCGCCACCGATAAAACCAATTTTTTGTGTATTCATAAATTTTTCCTTGTTTGAATCAATAGAATTTGTAAATCCGCGACATTCGTTCCTGTCGCGCCTGTTAAAAGTAAATCATTTGAACTTTTTAAAGCATGGTATGAATCATTATTTTCAAGTAATTCGACGGGATTTACGCCAGCATTTTTCATACGCTCAAGCGTTCCATTATCAACAATCCCACCCGCTGCAGGACTTACGCCATCAATGCCGTCTGTGCCACCGCTTAAAAATACCCATTCGCCTTTTAAGTTGTATTTTTGTGCGGCAAGTGCAAATGCTAACGCCATTTCTTGATTGCGTCCGCCTTTGCCATTACCGCGTAATGTGACAGTCGTTTCGCCACCTGTAATAAGCGCGATATTTGAATTTTCAAAATTTTTTGCCGCTAACACAAATTTTTCTGCGACTTCACGCGCTTCACCACATAACGGATAATCGTGCCTAATAATTTGATAATCAAGCGATTGTGCCATGTTTATTGCCGCTTCAACGCTCATTAAATTACTACCAATTAGCGTATTTTCGACATTTTGTAGCGATTTTGGTGTTTCAAATTCTGCCTTTTCCAAATAATTTTGCACCGATTTAGGCGTTTTTTCCCAAACGTTTTTCGCTTTTAAAATGGCGATAGCATCAGCAAAAGTCGTTTTATCAGGAACTGTCGCGCCACTTGCAATGACGCTTAAATCATCACCTAATACGTCTGACAAAATCAGTGCTTGACACGTTGCAGGAACGATTAAATTAGCTAATTGCCCGCCTTTCAATTGCGATAAATGTTTGCGAACACAGTTAATTTCGTTAATTGTCGCGCCACAGGAAAGTAACAAATTTGTCGTCGTAATTTTTTCTTCAAGCGTTATTCCATTCACAGGAAACGGAATTAACGCCGAACCGCCGCCACTAATTAACACTAAAACACAGTCGTTTGTTTTGGCATTTTTAGCAATTTGAGCGATGCGTTTTGCCGCTTCAAAACCCGCTAAATCAGGCAGCGGATGTGATGCCCCAAACACTTGCACATTTTCAATTTCCGTCACATTTTCATAATTCGTAACGACAATGGCATTTCCAAGTAAATTTTTAGGAATCAACGCTTGCGCTGCATTTGCCATTGCACAAGCTGCTTTTCCAAACGCGATAACATGAATTTTTGAAAAACGCTTGTCTAAAAAAAAGTGTTTTTTTACGGCTTCATAAGGATTTGCGGCAGTAATACCTGCTTGAAAAATTTGAATCGCCTGCTTACGTTGATTAGTTTTCATAAATGCGTTGTCCAAATAAGGCTGTTCCAATTCGAACTAATGTCGAACCTTCTGCAATCGCCGCGTCCAAATCGTCTGACATACCAAACGAAAATGTATCTAAGTTTTCATTTTTCAGATTTTTTACTGCTTCGACTAATTTTCGATACGGTTCGCGTTGTGCAGAAAAATCCGTTTGCGGTGCGGGAATTGCCATGACACCGCGCAATGCTAAATTCGGTAATGTTGAAATTTGCGACATTAAATCGGGCAATTCATCTAACGTCACACCTGATTTACTGTTTTCATTACTGATATTGACTTGTACACAAATGTTCAACGGTGATAAAAAATCAGGACGTTGTGTGCTTAAACGTTCCGCAATTTTCAAACTGTCAACGCAATGCACCCAATCAAAATGCGTGGCTAAAACTTTCGTTTTATTGGATTGAATCGCGCCAATGTAATGCCACGTTATCGAAAAGGCGCCCAGTTCAGACTGTTTATTTACCGCTTCTTGGACATAATTTTCTCCAAAATGCCGTTGCCCCATTTGATATGCACTGACGATGGCACTCGCCGATTTTGTCTTACTTACGGCGAGTAATTGCACGGAATTTTCAGCACGATGATAATTTTTTTCAGCATCACGAATTTGCGCGTGAATTTTTTTAAGATTATGAGCGATTGTAGGCATAATAGGTGCTTTAAAAGGTCAATAAAAATTTGATTTTACCAATTCAACCGCACTTAATTTTAAAAATTATGGATATTGCAGAATTACTGACGTTTTCTTATAAAAATAACGCTTCGGATTTACATTTATCAGCAGGTTTGCCGCCGATGATTCGCGTCGATGGCGATATGCGCCGAATTAACGTGCCGCCACTGAGTCACAAAGAAGTTCACAGTTTAATTTACGACATCATGAGCGATAAACAACGGCGTGATTACGAAGAATTTTTAGAAACCGATTTTTCATTTGCACTACCAAATGTGGCGCGATTTCGGGTGAATGCGTTTAATCAATCACGCGGTGCAGCGGCAGTTTTTCGGACAATTCCTTCAACTGTATTAAGTTTAGAAGAATTGAAAGCTCCATTATTTTTTCAAGAATTGTGCAAAAAACCACGCGGCTTAATTCTCGTCACAGGGCCAACAGGTTCAGGTAAATCGACAACGTTAGCTGCAATGATTAACCACATCAATAGCAACGATTACGCGCATATTTTAACGGTTGAAGACCCAATTGAATTTGTGCACGAAAGCAAACGCTGTTTAATCAATCAACGTGAAGTTCACCGCGATACGTTGGGATTTAATGAAGCGTTACGCTCGGCATTGCGTGAAGACCCCGACATTATTTTAGTCGGTGAATTACGCGATTTAGAAACAATTCGACTCGCTTTAACTGCCGCAGAAACAGGGCATTTAGTTTTCGGAACATTGCATACTACCTCAGCCGCAAAAACGATTGACCGTATTATTGACGTATTTCCCGCCGCTGAAAAAGACATGATTCGTTCAATGTTGTCAGAATCATTGCAAGCCGTTATTTCACAAACTTTATTGAAAAAAATTGGTGGTGGGCGAATTGCCGCACATGAAATTATGGTTGGCACGTCAGCGATTAAAAATTTAATTCGTGAAGCGAAAGTTGCACAAATGTATTCCGCGATTCAAACAGGGCGAAATGATGGGATGCAAACGCTAGATCAAAATATGAAAGAATTGGTTGATAAAGGATTAGTCGATCGCAAACAAGCTGCCATAAAAGCGGTCAATAAAGAAATGTTCAGTTAGGAGAACATCATGGACTTCAATGCGTTACTTGCGTTAATGGTACAAAAAAATTCGTTTGATTTATTTATCACAGCAGGACGTGCGCCAACGATGAAAATTAACGATTTGTTAGTTGAAGTATCTAAAACACCGTTGAATAAAGATCAGACCCACGCACTGATTTTAAGCATCATGGAAGCGCGTCACAAAGAGGAATTTCATCAAACAAAAGAATGTCAATTTGCTATTGGTGTGCCAGGTGTAGGGCGTTTTCGTGTCAGTGCTTTTATTCAACGTGACGCGGCGGGAATGATTTTGCATCGAATTCGTCATGATATTCCAACGCTTGAAAGCTTGCATTTACCAGAGATTCTCAAAGAATTGGTTATGAAAAAAAGCGGTTTGATTTTGTTTGCTGGGGCGTTAGGTTCGGGAAAATCAACCTCGCTTAATGCAATGATTCAGCACCGAAATTTACATAGCAATGGACATATTATTGTGATTGATGATCCGATGGAATTCATGCACTCACACGCAAAATGTATCGTTACGCAACGTGAAGTTGGCATTGATACTGATTCTTACGACATCGCCTTAAAAAATGCGGCATTGCAATCACCTGATGTATTAGCAATTGGTGAAATTACCTCTGCAGATACAATGCAATCCGCATTTAAAATTATTGATTCAGGCAAACTATGTTTAACCACTCTGCACGCGAATAATGCTGAACAAGCCTTTGAACGGATTTTAAGTTTGTATCCTGATGATGTATTACATCGTGTGCGTTTAGATTTGAGTTTGAATTTAGTCGCGATTGTGTCGCAACAATTGATTCATTGTGAAAATGGTGAGCGTTATGTGGTCACTGAAATTTTGCTTAATTTATCAGATACAACGCGAGATATTTTACGACGTGGCGAAGTACATCGATTCCAAGAATTGATTGCTGCCAATCGTGATTTAGGTATGCGAAGTTTTGACCAATCACGTTGTGATTTATTCATACAGCAAAAAATTACCTATGACGATGCGATTGAATCATCTGAACATAAAAACGAATTTCGTTTGATGGTAAAAGAGCTGATGGGAACAATTGATACACGAAAATCGCATGATGGTGGAACAGAGCCGTTAGCTAAATTTGATTCGTCAGAAATTACGTTGTCAGATGTCAATGACCGTAATATCGATGCGGGTTCAATTTTCACACATCGTTAGTTTTTTCGCTACATAACATCAATCAAAATATAAATATAAAAATCACTAAAAAATTTCCAAACTATATGAATAAACAATTATGAATAAAAATGAGCGAATTCATGTAATAGGTATCGGTTCTTCTGCTGGTGGGCTGGAGGCCTTGATTCAACTGGTTTCTGGATTGCCACCAAAATTAAATTGCATTTATGTTATTGCACAACACATGTCCCCAAATCATCGAAGCATGATGGTTGACATTTTGTCGCGTGAAACGCATATCCCGATTACCGAAATTAAAGATGGCGAAGAACCTAAACCCGATATTGTTTATATCATTCCACCTGGTTCTAATTTGGTATTTAAACAAGGGCGTTTTCATTTAACCGCCACCGCGCCTGAAATTTCGCCAAAACCGTCTATCAATCTCATGTTTCAATCGATGGCAGATGAATTTGATGAGTATTCGGTAGGCATTATTTTGTCAGGCACTGGCTCTGATGGCACAAGTGGGCTGAAATCTATCAAATTGGCAGGCGGCGTGACGTTTGTTCAAATTCCAGAAACGGCAAAATACGATGGAATGCCAAGATCAGCGATTGATGCGTGTGTTGCAGATAAAATTGTCAGTCCTAATCAAATCGGAAGAGAGCTAGAAAGATTATTAAATTTCCCCGATGCTATATTAGAACTCGAAAACGGTGAACAACGCCCTGCTGAATTAGCGGATTTATTTGAAAAAGTAAAACTGCACACAAGAATTGATTTTTCCAGCTATAAATTAGCTACGGTTCAACGCCGCTTATCACGGCGCATGATTGCAACCGAAGCCTCAACGCTTAATGAATACCTTACCATTATTGAAAATAATCCTAATGAATTAGATGCGTTAGCAAAAGAAACCCTCATTTCAGTAACCGAATTTTTTCGTGACAAAGATGCGTTTAGAACATTGGAACGATTTGTCGCAGAACTTGTGGCAAGAAAAAAAGAAAATGAAGAAATTCGAGTTTGGGTTGTTGGCTGTGCAACAGGTGAAGAAGCGTATTCGATTGCGATTCTTTTTTTGGAACAAATCGCAATTAAAGGCAACGCGCAATCATTACACGTTTTTGCAACCGATATTGATAACGATGCTCTCAATGTGGGACGACGCGGCATTTACAACAAAAATGCCATGATGGATGTACCAACTGAATATAAAGAAAAATACTTTACGCCAAGTGGTAACGGCTTTGAGCCGCTAAAATTTTTAAGAGATAGCGTTACCTTTGCGCGGCAAGATATAAGTGCCGATGCACCGTTTATGCGCCTTGATTTAGTGACATGCCGTAACGTAATGATTTATTTTAATAATGAATTACAAGCCAAAGTGCTTTCAGTCTTTCGTTATGCCTTGCGAGATGACGGTTTATTATTTTTAGGTCGTTCCGAAACGGCGGCTCAACAAGAAGATATGTTTTCACCTGCTGACCGACGGGCGCGAATTTACCGTCCACGCGGTGAAAGCAAGCCTGTGAAAATGGTCAAATCTCTTAGAGGTAAATTAAATATCCCACCTGCAAATCCTGATTGGTTGCATGAAAAATCACGCGAAAAAACCTATGAAAAAACATTCTTTAAAGCGATTGCAGACCATTTTCACCTGCGATTCTGATTGATTCAAGTTGTAAAATTTTGCACAGTCACGGTGATGTTACACGTTTTGTACGTTTTCCTTTGGGTTCGCCTGAAATGAATTTAGCACATTTAATTGTGCCTGAATTTTCTAATGAAATTCTGACGACACTGCATCGCGCCACTAAAAAACAAATAGCCTGTTCAAGCCGTCGGCGACGTATCGGCACGTTAAATAATGCACTATGGCAAGTATCCGTCCACCCGCTTGAGCATCACGTTGATAATGATTTATTTTTAATCACATTTGAAACATTTGCCAAGCAATCAAAATCAGAAAATAAAGACATAACGGATGATTTACAAATTGATCCGTATTTAAACGACGAACTTGTTTCAACGCGAGAGCATCTTCAAACCCTAATGGAAGAAATGGCTTCTTCTAACGAAGAAATGCAAGCTCTTAACGAGGAAGTTCAAGCCGCAAATGAAGAATTGCAAGCCAGCAATGAAGAATTAGAAGCCTCAAATGAAGAATTGCAAGCAACCAATGAAGAATTAGTCAGCGTTAATGAAGAAAGTCAGATTAAATCCGCTGAATTAGCCGCGATTAACAGCGATTTTGAAAGCGTTTATGACACCATTGATTTTCCAATTTTGGTTTTTGATACCGACCTTTTTCTTAAAAGAGCAAACGGTGCAGCCATACACACTTACAATTTACCGCCCATTTCGACGGGACAAAACATTTCACGTTTGAAATTACCCAAATTTCTCAATGGCATTGAATCGTTAATGGCTCGCGTCATTACCGATCAATACAAAGAAAATTATCCATGTCACTTTGAAGGACACACTTATCAGATTTTTATTACGCCAACGCTTAATTTAACAGGTGTCACTCAAAGTGTTGTCTTGGTAGTAATTGATAATACAGATTTAGTTTCCGCGCAGGAAAAAACGATACGCAGCGAAGAACGCTTGCTTTCGATTATGAATCACTCAGTGTCATTAGTGTCATTAAAAGATGTTTCAGGGCGTTATGAATTTGTGAATCAATGTTTTGAAAATTTATTTCAAATAAAAGCCGACGATATTATTGGAAAAACCGATAAACAAATTTTTGGTGATCAAATTTCAACGTTGCTTCGTAAAAATGATTTAAAAGTTTTGGATAAAATCAATGCTATTGAATCGACCGATGAATTACATTTATCAACGGGCGAGGTTTTGTTACAAGCGATTCGATTCCCTGTTTTTGATAGTGAGGGCGTGATTAGCGGTATTTGCATGCAAGCTACCGACATCACACATAAACGCCACGCCGAAGAACAATTACGATTAGCCGCCAAAGTATTCGACCGTTCAGGTGAAGCGATTTTAATTACTGACCCTAAAGGCAAAATTATTACCGTCAATAATGCGTTCACCACCGTGACAGGTTATACACTACAAGATGTTATCGGTAAAAATCCAAGTCTCTTATCATCTGGAAAACATTCACAAGAGTTTTATCATGCTTTATGGGTAAAAGTGACTGAAGAAGGGTCATGGCAAGGTGAAATTTATAATAAACGCAAAAACGGTGAAATCTATCCTGAATGGCTAACCATCAATTCTGTGGTTGATGAAGAAGGGAATGCTTTAAATTATGTGGCGATATTTAGTGATATTACGGCGATAAAATCGTCACAACGTCGCATTGAATTTATGGCAACACACGATGAACTGACAGGCATTCCGAATCGTAGTTTATTACTTGACCGCCTCAAACACAGTTTAGCGCAGGCAAAACGCCAAAATCATACGTTAGCCATTTTTTTCATTGATTTAGATAATTTTAAAAATATCAACGATTCATTAGGGCATGACGTAGGCGATTTATTGCTCAAAGAAGCGACAGAAAGATTAAAAAATTGTATTCGTGATTCAGACACAATCGCCCGATTGGGTGGTGATGAATTTGTCACGTTATTGATTGATGTTAGCCTTGAAAAAATCAATGCGATTGCAACGCGCATGGTTGATACACTTGCTGCCTCGTTTAACATTCAGGATAAAAACCTGTTTGTTTCAGCGAGTATTGGGATTAGTTTATTTCCTAATGATGGAGAAGACAGTGTGTCGTTACTGAAAAATGCCGACACCGCGATGTATCGCTCAAAAGAAAATGGGCGTAATCAATACCAATTTTTTGAAGAGGAAATGAAAGTAGTCGCTTTTCAGCGGATGACGTTTGAAACAGGGCTGCGAGTAGCGATTGATTCAGATCATTTTAGCGTTCATTACCAGCCACAAATTGATATACGAACAGGCAAAATAGTTGGTGCAGAAGCGTTATTGCGTTGGCAATCGCCACAGCTTGGTGATGTATCACCTGCGAATTTTATTCCTATTGCTGAGGCGTGTGGCTTGATTGGCAAAATCGGCGATATTGTTTTTGATAAAGTATTACGTCAAATCAAAGCATGGAAATTAGAAGGGCTGGACGTTCCAACTATATCGATTAACGTTTCCGCACATCAATTAAAAGGTGATACATTTTTATCAGGGATTGCAACAAGGCTAGAAAAAATAGAGGTGAAATCGAGTCACATCTGTCTTGAAATTACCGAAAGCGTTTTACTTAATGACATCAATACAGTACAAAAAAGTTTAAAATCGCTTGAAGAAATGGGCATTGGTATCAGTATTGATGATTTTGGAACAGGTTATTCTTCACTGGCGTATCTCAAAAAATTACCATTGCATGAACTTAAAATAGATAAAAGTTTTATTGATGGTATTGATAAAAACGCTGACGATTGTGCGATTGCTAAGGCAATTATTCAAATGTCCCAAGCCTTGGGTTTTCATACGGTTGCGGAAGGCGTAGAAACGCAAGAACAGCTTAATGTTCTTAAAAATCTAGGGTGTGATATTGTGCAAGGCTACTTTTTTCACAAACCTTTACACGCCGAAGATTTTGTGAAACTTCTTGGTCACATTTCAAACGATACGGAATAATTATGGATACAGTTTCAGAAAATTTAATCAATCATTGTGAGTTTGAACAATTACATTTGTCAGGTGCAATCCAATCATTTGGCGCATTGCTAAGAGTAGAAACTAAAAATAATATCATCACGCACGCAAGTGAAAATTTAGCCCATTTTTCTGATGTGAATCCTCAAGACGTAATTGGTAAATCAATTGACACATTAGGTTGGTTTAATACGAAATACTTTCATGATTTGCCAGATGAATTAGGTAAAACAAAAGTTTTGTCACACGTTGCAACGGGTTCGCAAGGACAAATAGACGCAATGTTAATTCGTGGCGAAGAGTGTATTTTGATTGAGCTTGAAAAAAACGAAACCAAAACAGAAGTTATTTCTGTTCAACAACTTCAACATCCTTTGCTTTCTGCGCCTCTAAATAAAAACGATCTGCGAAATTATCATGCGTTGTTGTTAGACGCATTTAGAAAAATTACGCATTTTGACCGTGTGATGATTTACCGTTTTCTGGATGATTGGTCTGGTGAAGTGATTGCAGAGGCAACCGCTGAGGGTATTGGTAGTTACCTTGGTTTGCATTTTCCCGCAAGTGATATTCCACAAATAGCACGCAATTTGTATTTAAAAAATCCTTCGCGGCTTATTCAAGATGCCAAAGCGGATGCCGTGCCAATTTTAGGAATAGATGAATCTATACCTGATTTAACGTGGTCAGATTTACGCAGTGTTTCGCCTGTACATTTGGAATATCTTGAACACATGGGCGTTCATACGTCATTTTCTGTTCCGATTCGTTTATCGGGTAATTTGTGGGGGCTGGTCGCCTGTCATAATCTAACAAGCAAAATGATTTCGCCCGATCAACGTCATTCTTGTATCAGCATTACGAATGCTTATGCGTTGGGAATTGCCTATTATTTGAGCAGTCAACGATTACAAACGTTAGATGGCGTTGATCGCCGAATTGATAAAATCCTTGAAGCATTATCCGAACACGATGATTTACTTGAAGGCATTGAATGCAGCGGTGAATTATTAACCGAAGCGTTAAACGCAGAAAGTTTTGCAATGGTGGTTAATGATGACGTAATTATTCTTGGAGAAAGCCTTGATGTAGACACGATGTCGATAGTCGATAATTGGTTTGTAAGCAATGAAGCTGTGATTTATATAACGGATAATTTAAGTTCAGTGTTTGCGAATTCGCCAGAAACGCTGAAAATGGCAAGCGGTATGATTGCGATTAAAGCCCGCTCGCCTAAATCAAATTGGGTACGTTTTTATTGGTTTAGACCAGAAGAACCACAAGAAGTCACATGGGCAGGAAATCCAAATAAACCCATGGTTGAAAATGCGGGGGTGCGACGATTGTCGCCACGCCGTTCTTTTGAAAAATGGGTGGAAATTAAAACAGGATACAGTCGTCCTTGGACAAATGAAGAAAAAATGACCGCAACAAAATTTCGTAACACCTTGATGCGCTGGTTATAACAATGTCTTTAAACCAAGAAGATAGCTTGCATTGTTATTTAAAAGAAGCCATTAAATCAGCACATAACAAATTAGATAAAAATCCGATTTTAGTCACGTTACTTTCTGATAATGTTTCAATTGAAGAATATGCAGGCGCACTTGCCGCATTGCATGGAATTTACTTCGCTCTCGAAAAAAACATCATGTCTTATCTTGCGACAAAATCTGATTTATTTGATTATCACGGAAGACTTAAAACGCCAGCGTTAGAAGAAGATTTAAGGCTTTTAGGCAAAAGACCATTTATTTCAAAAATAGAATTTCCTTATCCAAATAATGATAGCGAATTGATTGGAATGCTCTATGTAATTGAAGGGTCAACGATGGGCGGACAATTTTTAGCGCGTAAATTGGGTGATAAATTCCCAGTTCATTTTTTTAGTGGATACGGTAAAAACACGGCTCAAAAATGGCAAGAATTTTGGCTATTTGCCAATGCAGTTTGCGCCGATAATCAATACGAAGAAGTTGTAAAAATGGCAATGTCGCTATTTGAATCTATTGAATTACATCTCAGAAATTCTACTGTTTAATGTCTGACTAATAAAATAGGAATTTTAAAAAGTTTCGTGTAGATTACATGCAGAATTTATTTTAAATACTTATATACAATACAAGAATTTATGATGAGCAATTTAAGTTTGTATGAATGATTAAATGATGAAAAATTTCATAAATTAGTTGAGAATTTTTATCAAAAAATGTCAGATAAATAATAATTTTTCAAAAAGGATATTTTTATGCAACTCAAATTTCCATTTAATTCTTCTAGTCCAATTTTTGGGGAAGCAACTGTTAGTATCGATAAAAAAATAGATCATGTTTTTCATTACGTTGGAGAGCGATTTTTTGATAATTATCCAAAATGGGCAGTCGAAGTTATACATTTTGAGCCGTTAGAAGATAACAAACACGTTTTTATCGGTGCAAAAGCAAAACAAATTCGCAAAGATAATGGTACAAAAATTGAATCTGTTTTTGAAATTACTGATTATGAACCGCACACTCGATTTGGTTTTCAAGGCATTAACGCGCCTTATAAACATACTTACTTATTTGAAAATAATGAGAATAATGAATCAACCACATTCACTTTTCGGTTTGAATTACTAGAACTCGATATTTTCATGCGTTCGTTTCAAAAATTGATTCGTGTCGCTATCGAAGATGGTGCAGAAAATGTCGCTGAAAATATCAAAAATCTTGTTGTAGCTGAATGTCATTAGCGGCTCATGTTTAAAACTTAATTTGGAGTTTATGTTATGCCTTTTATTGTTGAAAAAGATTCTAGTGGTTTAATTCCACAAGTGCTTTCTGCTATTTTGGATGAATGTGTTAATGGCGTGACATTAGCAGACCCCGATTTAGACGGTGCGCCAATTGTTTATGCCAACAAAGCCTTTGAGCGTCTAACGGGTTACAGCCAAGAAGACATCATCGGACATAATTGCCGTTTTTTGCAAGGCAAAGACCGTGACCAGCCAGCACGTTACGCAATCGCTGAAGCAATGAAAAATAACGAGGCATTAGAAGTTACATTACGCAACTACAAAAAAGACGGCACGTTGTTTCATAATCGCTTGAAAATCACACCTTTACTCGATAAAAAAAATAGAGTTCTTTACTAATTAGGTGTGCAATACGATATAACTGAACAAGTGAACGCAACTAACGAAATTAAAGAGTTAAATGGTTTATTAAACGCAATGTCGAAATAATTACCTTGAAAAGGTGTCGTGATGAATGAAACAGAACTTGTTACAAGCAATGGCGGTGCGATATTTACTCAAATTTTCTTTGGGCTTGCAATTTTAGCTTTTTTTTTACTATTGGCTGTTGAAAAAAAGAAACCCTATCGTCAATTTTCTGCCAAAGTTTATAAAGAATCATTTGTCACAAATACCACCGCATTTTTAGTCAACAATGTTATTTTGTCTTTATTGCGGGCATCGTCTTTATTTTTCGTGGCACAACAATTTTCGTCTTTCGGTTTATTGTCGAATTTAGATGATGGCATTATCAAGTGGTTACTTGCTTTTGCGTTTTTCGATTTAGCAATTTATGTTTGGCATCGTGCCAGTCATAAATATGAATGGTTATGGCGATTCCATAAAATTCATCATTGCGATAAAAGTTTCAACGTTTCAACAGGTTTTCGTTTTCACGTTTTTGATTTGTTGCTCGAAATTGTCTACAAATGCGCCTTTGTAATTTTTATTGGCGTGAATGCTTACGTTGTCTTGTCGATTGAAATTATCGAATTATTTTTTATCTTTTTTCATCACGCCAATATCGAAGTTCCCAACGAAGATAAAATTTCCCAATTTATTATTACGCCTGCATTACACCGCACTCATCATTCTACGTTACGCTCAGAACATGATAGCAATTACGGCATTGTTTTGGCGGGGTGGGACAAAATGTTTCATACCCGTAAAGAATTAGTCCCCGAAAACTTAGGACTTGATTTAGTTGAAGCTGAAAATTTTGTGCAATTGTTTTCATTGGCGTTCATTACGGAGCGAAAAATAATGCAGTTGTTAAGTTGGATTCCTAAAGGTAAAAAATAGTAGGGGGTCACAATGATAATTAAAACGAAAAAAGACATTCCAAGCAGTGAAATTACCCCGCCTGAAATTTTCCAAGAACGACGTAAATTTATAAAAATGTTAGGGTTAACCTTAGCCGGTGCGAATATGCCATCTGCTTTTGCAAGCGAAGAAAAACGTAATTTTGCAAATCTTGTTAAAAATACAACGCCAGATGATTCGTTGAAACCAACACCTGTTGAATTAGTTAAAAATTATACAAATTATTACGAATTTACCTTTAATAAAGATGATTCCACAAAATTAGCGCAGTCGATGGTGATTGACCCTTGGTCAGTTGAAATCAGCGGCGAAGTTGAAAAACCTGCTACTTATCACCTAGAAGATATTTTAAGTCAGCAGACGCTTGAAGAACGGATTTACCGTTTCCGTTGTGTTGAAGGCTGGTCGATGGTTGTGCCTTGGGTTGGGTTTTCATTGGCGAATTTGTTAAAAATGGCAAAACCCCTTTCAACCGCACAATTTGTAAAATTCACAACGATTCAGCAACCCGAAACCATGCCAAATCAACGTGATAAAAAAATGTTGGATTTTCCGTATGTTGAAGGTTTGCGAATTGATGAGGCGATGCACCCTTTAACGATGCTTGTAGTGGGAATGTATGGCGAATCATTACCAAAACAAAACGGCGCACCGTTACGTTTAGTCGTGCCTTGGAAATATGGATTTAAAAGCATTAAAGCCATTGTCAAAATTGAATTATTGAAAAAGCCGCCTTTAACGACATGGAATAAATCTGCGCCGCAAGAATACGGCTTTTATGCGAATGTCAATCCGTCAGTTCCGCATCCTCGCTGGAGTCAAAATAGCGAACGATTATTGGGTAGTGGTTTTTTTACGTCACGTCGGCAGACTGAATTATTTAATGGTTACGGTGAGCAAGTAGCTTCTTTATATCAAGAGATGGATTTACGGCATTTTTTCTAATGAACTGGTTACTCAAAAATTTATGGACTTTAACGTTAGCAGTTTGTTTATTACCGTTATTATTTTTAGGGCTTGATGCGGTTTTTGATAATTTAGGTTCAAATCCGATTCAAGCGTTGCACATTCGTTTGGGTGATTGGTCGTTACGATTTTTGTGTATTACGCTAACTATCACGCCGATTCAAACCATCACACGTTGGCGAGGCATGACTGAATATCGCCAATTATTTGGTTTATATACATTTTTTTACGCTTCATTACATTTATTAGTTTATTTGCTGGTTGACCACAATTTTATGTGGTCACTTATTATCACTGATGTTATCGAAAGTCCTTATATTTGGCTGGGGGTAT
>JBASLW010000214.1:0-5757 GCA_049656545.1 Methylococcaceae bacterium | reverse complement strand
TGCTTTTCAATCAGAATCGCATCACCAATTTGACCGTCTTGTAACTCCATACCTTTTTGCAAATACATTGTTAAGATTGCTGACACCACTTCGCCATCCTCACGTTCAACAATCACCGTTTCTTGCTTACCATAACTTGGATGTTCAAAACCATCGAAGCCTAAAATTTTACCTATTAACGGCTGGAAATCTTCATGCGACCAGAATCGAACATCGGATGCTAAGGCAGGAGCTTGAACTTCACCTGATGCAATTGCTTTCAAGTAAGAAAATTGGTCATTATTCGTGTTTGTATCGTCATTATAAGTATTCATTTGAATATATACCTGTAAATAAATTTATGATTAAACTCGAGTCGTTATGTAACTTTACGAACTGAGCTATTGGTTTAGAAGATTGTTACCTTCCATACTATTAGGAAAATTTATTACAAGTTTTCACACACTAATGATTACCTATCGAATCCTCGTCATCACTGAGTTCATTCGCTTTAGGATTGCGGAGTGTCCGTTGCCTTTTTAGTTCGGCATCCAACACAGACTGAATCCATACACCGAGCTTTCGACCCCCTGCGGCTTTGATATAGCTTTCCCGTTGACGTTCGGTACATTCAAAGCTCACGCCTGTTTTCTTGTTAGTATCGTTCATAAATCAATCTCTTACGGCATAAACTCAAATCAAACTGTCATGTTCACCACATAGACTTTACATCGTCTTATTTGCTTGGAGTACACCACTAATGAAATGTCCAATCTGCAAACAAACCCGAACCCATAAACTGCATACCGATAAATGCAGCCAACAAGCCCGTCACCTTAAAAATGAATCTTTCATTGGTGCTTACAAAACCATCGACTACCGATTCATTCCATTGCCACGTTAAAGGCACAGATACAGATTCACTGAACCATCTGATATAACTGTGTCCGAACATAAGTGAGTAACAAAATGACAATCGCAAACGGTAGCGTCATCAACATCAATTCACACTTAAATCAAAAATGTCTGTCGGCTTATCTAGCGATACATTAGAAGAATTCACACTGGGTTTAATCGCGCTATGACAAACATGAACATAAAGATTCTCAACACCTTCTGTTGCTCCAGCACTTTCACCAAAGACAAGACCCACAAACTTTTTCTGTTCCTTGTCATAATCAAAATAAGCAGGCAGGTTGTTTGAACAAAAGATGAAGGTATCCGCCGCCTCTTCCCACTGCGCTTTCTTCGGTGGCAAAGCAGGATAGCCTTTTCGTTCAACTTCTGAACTGCGGTATTCAACGCTAGTCGTTCTCACAACTGCCTTAATCAACTCACCTTTGTTATTCGATTGAATCCGTTGTGTGCTTTCTACCTTCCACCACCAACAAGAATCCATGTGACAACGTCCCATTACGATAGGATTAGATGATGATGATGATGATAAATTCAGTTCCGTTATACGCGCCTCATAAGCATTCTTAATGCAAGTTACATCTGAACAATGATTGCGTGTTTTCAACCAACTTCGTTGAGCAGCTTCTAACGTTTTAGCATTTGACAGAACCGTTTTATAGGTTCGTGATAACAAATCATCAAGGTCAGAAAGCGATGGTTCTGAACAAATTGCCTGTTCAACAAATATCGATACTTTTTCACAATCGAAACTGGCAGGATAAGCCGCTAATGGTAAAAATAAAAGTAGAACAAACAGTAAATTAGCCATATCTTTGCCATTCAAAAATAAAGTTCATTAAACATAAAAAAGCCCCACCTTAATGAGGCAATAAGCAGGAGGTGCTTTGACATAATGCCAGCATAGATAATGCCAAAGTCCTTTACCTAATAATCGTTGTCAACATCGTCAAACTTTCGTCGTTTGGATTGACGCGCCAACTTCACAAGGCAAGTCACAAACAGAATAAACAACAAGAACTGAAGCATACCTGATGCAATCAATGTTATCAGGATCGGCACAAGATACATCGCCGCTATCACAGTTCCTATCACAAACAACAGGTTCGTCATCACATTCATCTGTTTCACCTTTTGAGATCAATACGGCATTCTAACAACAAATTAAACCGATGCCGTCATCATTGTTGTTAAAATCCAATCCAATCAAACAGATACATAGCTAAATATGGCTCATATTGGCGTTCTAAGCGATGTTTAAGCTAAAGACAAAGAGAATAGTAAGTCGGCATCAAGCACAGCAAAGCTCAAAGATGAAATCACTGTTACTCACACTTTTTCATTTACATCATCGACTATCCCTTTACGCGGCGCACCTCGTTTAACGCCATCGGTATCAGGAAGATTACCCGAACGTATCAATTGCATCTTAGGTTTATCTCTCGGCTTAATGTATTGTTGACGTTTGCAGAAGTATTCAACAATCTGTTTAAGGTTGTTAATCATCCGCACATTAGTGTAATGAATGTCGCCAATGCACAGTAATCCTAAACGTTCGTAGTTCTCCTTGTCATCGTGACAATTCCAATACTGTCCGTATGCCCCGACAATCACATCACACCAGTATTCACCGATTGACTTCGCTAAGAACCAATCCGTAGAACCTTTATGTTTAGCACCATCAAAGAAGAATAAACAGTGAACGTGTAGTCCTTTATCAAGTCCATACTCGATTTTAAACAGATGACCGACCTTATAGTTGAACAACGGCGCATACTTCATTCGGTTATTTAAGTATTCTAAATCGGATTCTAGTTGATCAATATCAACACGAACGTCTGTCAGATAACTCAAGTCCACTCTAACCACAACAAGACGTGCATAACGAGCAAAGAGCGCATCAACATATTCACATTTGCTGGCGAATATCTGATTCAATCTCGATTGTTTTTGATTGACTTCGTATCGAAAGTTAGATGACAGTAAGCGTTGATACAAATCCTGCAAGAACTGACTAAGTATCATTCGTGTCTGTTGAAATGTATCAGGCACTTGGCATATTGCAGGGTATCTGCACACTGTTTCAAATTCAACGTGATTAACACAAGCTAAATGCAATGCAACACAATCAGCAAAGACTTCTAGTTCGAGTGTGTAACGATATTGGTATCGATTCATTTTACTGATGTTTTGAATCAGTGAGGGAAGTTGAGCTAATTGAGATTCAAGTATAGTTGTGCATCGTGATTGCGCTACACCATTGAGTTTGTGTTGCAGTTGTTGGTACTCATCATGCTGTGTGGTTAAACGTTGTAAGAAGAGTTCTAATGAATCATGATCTCTCATGGCTAATGTCCTATTGCTAAAGGTTTAAGTAACAGTGCAATAAGTCGAATTAACAAGGTGTTATGTCTGTGTAGCTGATTCTAAGAACTGTTACGTTCTTAGCTTTATCCCATATAGCTATAAGGCTTAGTTAGTTTAAATAGTAATAACATAAATAACCTTAAAGCTGATAAGAACAATCATGGAGTATGCTCTGACAAACTAAATCAAAAAGTTCGAGCTTGCCTTAACAAATAATCACGCAATGTCATTTCGAGTTATACACTTCCAAACTATTAGCCCTTTTGTTTTTTTATCCCCTTTGTAAAAGATTTCAGTCACATATACTTCATTTGAGCAAACCCTAACTAATAATCGTTAGAGTTTTGAATTCAACTACTTAATTGGAGAAAATATATGTTAGACATTCCTACTGGTTCACACCTTATCGCTCCTAATTTTGGTACGCTGCATCACGGTTTATACACACAAGACGGTCAAATCATTCATTTAAACAATGCAAACACAATAGAAGAAATCCCACTGTCATTCTTTTCACAGGGAAATAACTGTCATATCAAAAAATACCATTCACAATTTAGCCAAATGGAAATTATCAGACGAGCTAGATCAAAATTAGGGGTTAGGGAATACTCGCCGCCGTTTGAGAATTGTGAACACTTTGTCACTTGGTGTGTTTATGGTGAACCTCTCGACAATCGTTTTTATCACAACACGATATGTGAAGAAGAAATTGCTAATACCATTATCGGTGAAACCATTCTTTCTAGTATGCCGCAACTGAGAAGAAATAATTCTCTATTAAAAGAAACAAATAGTTTTTCTTTCTTATCAAATTCTCCGATTATCCCAGCTGCTATCGTTGGATACGGTGTGTACAAATTCATAGAATGGTTAAACGAAGACTAAGGAGGCTTTATGTCAGACAATACTGTTTGGTTTGATATTGGTGAAATGGATTATGATAAATACGAAGACCAACAACAAGTTTTAAAAGAGTTCAACTTACCTGCCTTCAATCGTGACATTGTGTTAGTTTTACCCAGTGTCAATATAGACGAAGACATTCCATTTTAACTTATGTTTCATTTCACATAACCCTACTGGCTTTTTAGCAGTGGGGTTTTTTATTGGCTTTTATTTTAGGAGATGTTAATGGCAAATCCAGCCACCGTTACACCACTCAAACGAGTGGATAAACCCAATGACACCGAATCTGTGATGTTAAGCATCTTTGATATGCACGAATCACAATTTGAATCCATGCTTGAACGGCGAGTGAATAACCGTTTGACCTTTCTAAGCATCGTTAAATCTGCACTCACCGAAGGCATTGATTACTGCAATCTGCCTGTGAAGGGCAAGAAAGCCTTGCCAACCCTTTTAAAAGGCGGGGGTGAAGTGGTATGTCAAATACTCGGTTTAACACCGCAGATAGAAATCGCTGAAAGTTCTGACCAAGCAATTATTATTCGATGTCAATTACATAATGAGCATCAAAAACAAGTCTCTGTAGGCTTTGGTGCAAGAACTTATGCGCTAGATGCTAATCAAGGTGGTCGAAATAAAACCATCAAAATGGCAACTAAATCAGCTTATTTAGATTCGGTTATTCGTGCTGGTGCATTATCAAGTCTATTTACATTGGACTTAGAAGATACCAGTGATAACAGCAGTAAAACCGTTGAACTTATTTCACCTAGTCAAGTTCAGCACTTAACCAAAATCGTCAATGAATATCAGCTTGATATGAAGCGATTCATGACTTGGCTTTCTAAGTTTAGCCAAAATCACAAAGGTTCAGCCATCACTGAACTTAACCAACTTCCCTTATCATTGTTCAATTCAGTTATCCAGAAAATCCCAACCCTTGCAACTTCTGCAAAATAATTTCATTTCTTAGGAGTATTACCATGACTACAAATCGCATTATGAATGTTTGCTTTGGAGCTACTAATCCAAACCAACCAGATAAAAAGTTTTACACCCAACACGGCATCGTTGTATTCGGAACTAACGATAAAGGGGAAGAACGTATTTCAATCAAACTCTCATCAATTCCAGTGGATGCTGACTTTAACGGCTGGTTCTCGGTATTCCCCCCTAAAGACAAATCGGCTTCAGCTAATCATGTTGCTGACATTGACCCTGAATTTTAATTGGAGATTTACCATGTCAAAACTTTATCAAATTACCCAAGAGTACAGCGATGTTTGTGATGCCATCATGGAAGTGTTTGAAGCTAATCCTGACCTTGATGAAGCATCAAAACAACAAATTATTGCTGATAACCTCAGCTCTATTCAGCAAGGCTTTGAAACTAAAGCGTTAGGTTTAGCAGGTTATATTCAGAACTTGAAACTCGAACAATACAACGTGAAAGAGTTGCAGGATAGATTTACGAAACGTTCCCGCAATTTGGATAAAACCATCACTCAGCTTTCGGATTATCTGCTGATTCAAATGCAACAAGTCAAAGTCCCTAAGCTGTCTAATTCATGGCTGACTGTGCAAGTG
>JBASLW010000213.1:0-15103 GCA_049656545.1 Methylococcaceae bacterium | reverse complement strand
TGAAGTAGCAAGTCAATTATTAGGTGAAAAAGTGATGATTGAACTACGAAATTTAGATCATGTTGCTTACGTCAGATTTGCATCGGTTTATCGCAGCTTTGAAGATGTAAGTGAATTCAACGATGTCATTGCAAATTTAAATGATGAAAACTGATTTAGCGTTTATGGCGCGTGCGTTACAACTTGCTGAAAAAGGACGCTTTAGCACAGACCCAAATCCGCGTGTCGGTTGTGTTTTAGTAAAAAATGGCGAAATTATCGGCGAAGGATTTCACGAAAAGGCAGGGTTTGCTCATGCTGAAATTAACGCTTTAAAAAATGCAACAACAAATACCAATGGTGCAACAGCTTATGTTACGCTCGAGCCTTGCAGTCATCATGGAAAAACACCACCGTGTTGTGATGCGCTAATTTCAGCAGGCATTAAACGTTTAGTTATCGCTATGAAAGATCCAAATCCATTGGTTTCTGGTCGTGGTTTAGAACGTTGTAAAGCGGCGGAAATAGAAGTGATTTGTGATGTATTACGTTTGGATGCCGAAAAATTAAATCGCGGGTTTATTTCACGCATGACAAAAAATCGTCCATTTGTTCATAGCAAAATTGCAATGAGTTTAGATGGTCGAACTGCTTTAGCAAATGGCGAAAGTAAATGGATTACATCACCTGAAGCGCGTGCGGACGTTCATCGTTTTAGAGCAGAAAATTCGGCAATTTTAACTGGAATCGGAACGGTTTTAGCCGATAATCCGTCGTTAAATGCACGAGTGGATTTCGCAATTAAACAGCCAATTCGCGTAGTGTTAGATTCAAAATTACAAATGCCGTTAAACGCCAAAATGGCAAAATTAGATGGTCGAACATTGATTTTGACCTGTTCAAAAAATGAACAAAAGCACGCTAATTTAAAAAAAGAAGGTTTTGAAATTTACGTTTTACCTGAAAAAAATGGTCAATTAAATTTAGCGTTGATGATGCAATTTTTGGCAGAACAAGAAATCAACAATCTTTTTGTCGAAGCAGGTGCAACGTTAAATGGCGCATTGCTTAAAGCAGGTTTAGTTGACGAATGGTTAATTTATATTGCACCGTGTGTTTTGGGCGATAAAGGACGTGGCATATTTACATTGCCAGAATTTCAATCCATGACAGAAAAGAAAAATTTGAAATGGCTTGATTCTCGACATATTGGGAAAGATTTACGGCTGACGTTAGCGAATTGCTAACAACGCAAAGCCCTAAATTGCTTTTGACAATTTAAGGCTTTTTTACGTTATACATTCAAATAAAAATTATTTAATTTTCGCTTCTTTGTAAATAACGTGTTTACGAACAACAGGATCAAATTTTTTGATTTCCATTTTTTCAGGCATCGTTTTTTTGTTTTTTGTTGTTGTATAGAAATGACCTGTACCTTCGGTCGAAATCAATTTAATTTTATCGCGCATGATGTTATCCCTTTAGAAATTAAATTTTTTGACCCGCTTTACGCAAATCTGCTAACACTGCGTCGATACCATTTTTGTCGATAGTACGCATTGCTCTTGCTGAAATACGCAAACGAACCCAACGGTTTTCGCTTTCAACCCAAAAACGGTGGTGTTGTAAATTTGGCAAAAAACGTCTTCTGGTTTTGTTATTTGCGTGTGAAACATTGTTTCCTGTTACGGGGCGTTTGCCTGTAACTTGACATACTCTTGACATGAAATCCTCTTGTTCTATATGAATTTAAAAATGAAAGTGTCGCATTATAATCGATGCACTAACATGATTAAATGGTTTTTTTCAAGAATTTGAATGTAACACACGGCTTTTGTTTGATATTTTTCACGTTGAACTCGTTATAATTGCCTAACTTTAACCTTTTTTACAAAATCATCATGTCTATCAAACTCGGCATGGTCATGGATTCCATCGACCACATCAACATCAAAAAAGATACCAGTTTTGCGATGCTCCTTGAAGCTCAAGCACGCGGCTGGGAATTGCATTACATGGAAATGAGCGATTTATTTCTGCGAAATGGCAAAGCATTTGCGCGAACTCGCACCGTAAAAGTTGAGCGCAATCCGCAAAAATGGTTTGAATTTACCAGCGAACAAACGATTGAACTTTCAGAATTAAACGTGATTTTGATGCGAAAAGACCCGCCGTTTGATAGTGAGTTTTTATATGCTACGCACATTTTGGAACAAGCCGAAAATGCAGGTGTTTATGTGGTCAATAAACCGCAATCATTGCGCGATGCAAATGAAAAATTATTTACCGCATGGTTTTCGCAATGTTGCGCGGAAACGCTGGTTTCAAGTAATTCAGCGCAAATCCGTGATTTCTTAGCCGAGCAACAAGACATTATCTTAAAACCACTTGACGGCATGGGCGGCGCATCGATTTTTCGTTTAAAAATGGACGACCCAAATATCAGCGTGATTTTGGAAACGATGACTAATTTCAACCATCGTTACATCATGGCTCAACGTTATTTGCCAGCGATTAAAAATGGCGACAAACGCATTTTGGTTGTGAATGGCGAAGCAGTTACGTATGCGTTAGCGCGAATTCCGATGCAAGGCGAAACACGCGGCAATTTAGCCGCAGGTGGCAGCGGCGTCGGTCGTCCATTAACAGAACGGGATAAATGGATTGTCAGCCAAGTTGCGCCGACCTTGAAAGCAAAAGGGTTAATTTTTGTTGGCTTAGATGTCATCGGCGACACGCTCACCGAAATCAATGTCACCAGCCCAACTTGCGTACAAGAATTAGACGCGCAATTCGGCTTGAACATTGCGGGAATGCTCATGGATCACATTGCACAAGTTGTGGCGTAAATGATTTGGGCGTTAGGAATAGCGGTTGTTTTGCATATATTGATTTGGCTCAATTTCACCCTGAAACCCAAACCACCTGAACATCCGCCTGAAAAAGTCATTGAAGTGTCATTGATTACAAAAACTGCGCCGATTAAAGCGAAACAAAATGATCAAATCGAAGCAGAACCTCAACCTGTGAGTTTGCCAGAACCACCAAAACCTGAAGTTATCAAACCTGTTGAAAAATCCATTTTAAAACCGATTAGCAAACCTGTTGAACCTAAAAAAGAATCGCCAAAACCTAAAGTCGTGACGGTTCAAAAATCGGAAGTGATCGTAAAACAAGAAATCAAACCCGCGAAAATCGCAAAAGTTGAACAACCCAAAAAAGTCGAAGAACCGCCAAAAGAAAAACCGCGTTTATCATTAGAATCGTTGCAACAACAAATTTCACAAGTTGGCACAGAAGTTCGGCAACAACAAGTGAATGAACGCGATAAATATATCAGTGCATTTAGTTCAAAAGTGAAACGAGTCGGGCAAGAAATCTACGAACGCGGCACGTTGCCAGTGGGAAATTTAACGACGCTTGTTGAAATCAACGCCGATGGCACGATTAAAAGTTTGAAAATCACGCACTCGTCAGGAAATAAAAAATTAGATGATGCGGTTGAAAATATGGTCTATTCCGCCGCGCCCTACTCTGTTTTGCCGTTTCAATTGCAAAATGAAGCCCCGTCGCTTACTTTTTCGAGAAATTGGGAGTTTTTCGGTGATTAAAACTTTATTTTTTTAAAATAATAGAAAGTAATGTTTCTTTGTTTACCGCCCCAGCTTGACGATAAATAATTCTGCCTGCTGAATCCACAACAATCGTATATGGTACAGTATTTGAACTATTTCCAAGTTGCTGTGCCAAATTAAAGCCATCCCAATCGCTACTAATTAACACTGGGTAATTTATGTTGATCATATTTTTATAAGCTGACACTGCCGTAAAATCATCAATAGCGATGCCAATAAACTGTATATTTTTTTTCTCCAATTGAGTTTGTAATTCAATAAAATCAGGAATTTCTTTTAAGCATGGTTGACACCATGTTGCCCAAAAATTGATAACCAATGTTTTATTCTTCCATTCTGAAATACTGTGCATTTTTTGATTAGTATCAACAAAGCTGAATTCTGGTAAAACATCATCCGCGCAAGAATCAAATGTTTTTAAAAACAAAAAAATGAGTAAAATTATTTTTGGAATTTTCATTGTGTTAAGGAAACGAAGTTTAAGGTTTAACCAGGTTATAATAAGTCCCCTTTCCAATTCAAGTTTTTAACTTTTTATGAAATCTAATTACACAAAAATGTTTTTAAAATCATTGATTTTTTCTGCAGCGTTTGGAACATCATTTAACGTTTTTGCACACGCAATTATGGTGAAATCGCAGCCTGAGCAAAATGTGAATTTATCTGTTTCTCCAAAACAAATTGATGTTTGGTTTAACGATAAAGTTGGCAGTGAATACAAAGCAATCGCGGTTATCAATAGCAAAGGAAATCGTGTTGATAACAAAGATGTGCAACAAGAAATGTTAGATGGTTCACATATTTACTGCACTGTGCCACTTTTGCCTGCTGACACATATACCGTACGCTATCGTGTCGTTTCAATTGATACACATATTGTTACGGGAAAATTTCAATTCACTGTCAAACCATAATGTTATGAAAAAAATAATTTTAAGTGCTTTGGTCGCCTGCTTATTGACTGGTTGTGATACATCAGAAAAATTAGGTACATCACCACAAATTGCAGATCCTAATAGCGTAGGTTGTTTAATAGCTAATGATTTTTATGCAGTGCATTTTAGTGCATATCTAAAACCAACGAAGGGAGATGACAGAGAAGCCTTACTCACACCTTATTGTCAAGAGTTACCAAATGAAGGTAAAGCATTTTTTGCTGCCGATTTAATTGATAGAGATATTCGTCAAACATTGATAGGAATTCGTGTTGTTGAAATTGAAAAAACAGGTGATAAACCAACCGATTTCAAAGAAATTCGAGAATTAAATAAAGTCGAACCTAAAATTTATTCTAAAGGGGTTGTTGAAGCACAAGCAACTTTAGATAAAAAAGGAGATTATGCTTTAATATTATCAATCGGTGGTGAAGAAGTAATTTCAGACGAAGATAAGCTAAAAATTACGTTTCATGTTGGCAAAAATTCTTTTTCATGGTTTTCTGAACAGCAAAAATTAATTACTGATAACGTTGCTAAATTATTTAAGTAATAATTTTTCAAATAAAAAACCCCCGCTGTTTTCACAACGGGGGTTTTCTTTTCAGATAGCTTTTGGCTAAACGATTAGATGAATACTGGGATTAACGGAGCATCCACAGTAACCATTTGACGTTTTCCAGCTTCATCAAAAAAGAACAACAAACCAGCAAAACGGCTATCTGGATCGTAAATCAAATCAGCTAAACGATAAACTTCCCATGCAGCATCAGAAGCTGTTACGTTAACTGTTCTTGTTTGACCTGGAGCTAATGGGCTGTTATCACTAACAGTTAAACCATCTTCTGCCAATAAGTCATCTGGATAACCAGTTGTATCTTCTAATACTGCAGAGTCTAAGAAACGAACAGACGCAGTGTTGAATTCACCTAAACGAACAGCAGAATCGCCATTGTTGGTGATTTTCAAGGTCATTTGCATAGCACGACCTGGTACACGGTAAGTTGCATCTTCAACTTTAACAGAAACTGTTGGAGTTGGCATTTCAAATGTTTTCATGCCACGCAACAAACCAGCTTGTAATGGTGTTGTAATTGGGTATTTTTCGTTAGTTGTTGACATAGTCACAGCAACTAATGCGATTGTACCAGCAACAAACGCCATACCAACTTTTCTGTCAGTTGGAGTGATCAATGTATTCGCTTTGCCTGATTCCATCGCAATTGAACGTGGAATAAACATTGGTTTACGAACCCAATAAGCCAACCAAGCCAAACCAAAGGCATACCATAAAGCGTGCCAGAAGTAAGTATTGTCTAAGTTATAAGTTTCAAGATCGATAGTTTCGCCAGTTAAAGTTGTAACTGGGTTAACGAAGTCTTTCATTGAACCAGTGATGGTTGTCCATTTGCCTGGTCCGATAATTGGACCACCGCCTTGAACGTTCATCATTGAGTGAACGTGCCAGTCACCTGGACGACGCGCTTTCAATAATACTTTGAATTCGTAAACTTCGCCTAATTCCAAAGATACTGAACGCGGCACTAACTGACCACCAATCCAAGAACCTTGACGAATAAAGACAGGTCCAGGAATACCAACGTTTAAGAATGATACTTCTGGTTTGTCAACAGTTTCTGGCCATCCTGCGAAAACGTAGAATTTACCTGTTACAGTCATTGTGTCGTTAACTTTCACTTCTTCTTTTGACCAATTTAAGTCAAACCAGTGAATAGTACGCATACGCATGAATGCAGCTTGTGATTTTTCACCGTGAGCCGCAGCTGTTGGTGTGTAAAGCATTGCTGCTGAAGAAGCCGCTAATAAAGCGACAAACGACAATTTTGCAGCTTTGTCTTTTAATAATTTCATATATCCCCCTAATGGTTAATGTATTCTTTGGATTAAAGGTTTTCGCTATTGATAAAATCAGTAGAAGCGAACCAACGACCAAAGAAATGCCACAAGAAGTAAATGATGATGCTTACGAAACCAGAGAAAAATGCAGATACTGGAGCAACGTCTTTACCAAAAGTTCTTAATGTACCTTTTTCAACCATACGGATGTATTCAGGTGTACCAGTTCTAACATAGTTGTAACCTTGTAAGTCAGCTAATGTCATCATCATGCCGTTGTATTCAACAGGAACATGTAATGGTGCAACAACTGGCCAGTTACCTGGGTAGAATAATAAACCCCATGCCAAACCACCAACAACAGCAGTTAATGTCATGCTACCACCTAACAACATAATGCCGTCTAAAACGATAGCACCAGGAATTAATTGTGATGGGAAGCAGAAGTTAACTGGGAAATATGTCCAACCCCAGAAGTTCAAGTAACGGTTAACCCATTCACCTAATAACAAACCTAATACGCAAACTACTGCGCCAAATGGCAAACGGTAGCGGTACCATAAACATGCTTGAACAGCAGCAGGGAAAGTAATTGACACGATCGGTGCAACAGTTACCCATAAACGACGATCTTTCCAGTCTGTCCAGAAATCCCAGTCACCACCAGTCAACATATAGTGAATATGATAACCACCTAATACAATGAAGAACAACGTAAACAAAATCATCCAGTCAAATGTGCGTGAAACTTTTACTGCTTCAGCACGTGACCGTACAGCTGATTGAGATGCGCTCATAGCTTACCTCCTAAAGGATTTAAATTATTTTTATTTATACTATTTTCTCTTTACTGCCTTACCAAAAAAAGTAAGGCAGCGGGAGATAGTAATTTGTAACTAAAAGGCTCAGATTATGCTAAGTCTTTTTTCAAAAGTTTTGACAACGCTTGTACTTCGATGTTTACAACACCTAATACACCTAAAGCAGCCCATCCGAAGAATACGAAACCGTAGTGTAAAGGAGCAACAAACAATTCTTCCATAAACCAGAAAGTGTGACCCCATTCGTTTAAGCCAACATTTGGCAAAATCATGAATGGTCCAATTACAGCTACTAAATACTGTAATGGTAAACCTTGTTGGTAAGCTGGCAATCTTGTTTTAGCATACAATAAAGATGCAACACCAGTGATGATGTAGATTGGGTAGCTCAAGTAAAATTCAATGATGTGACTTGGTGTGAAGTCTGTATCACGAACGATTGTTTGATGCCATGTACCATCTTGTTCTGTGAAGTAAGATGCACCGTAGTAAACTGCGATAGCATACATAACCAACCAAATCCAATGTGTAAAATGTCTTCTTAATTCTTCACGAGGAGTAATTGACATTACTTTACGGTCACGAGTTTTCCAGATATATCCCCACAAAATCGAAGCAGTCACAATTTCAGCAACCATTTCGATGTACATGAAGTTCATCCAATATGTTTCAAATTCTGGTGCAAATGAATCTAAGCCAGCTGACCAGCCATAGACACCTTCATACCAACGAACCCATCCGTAGAACACAACATAAAGTGCTGCGCCTGCGAACATATTTTTTTTGTTTAAAAGCGGTGCTTCCGCAGCATCAGCTTTCACTGATTCAGATATAGCAGCCATTTCTACCTCCTAAAAATTACTAAATCCCCGATATTTCGGGAGTCAATGTTTTGAACATCCATTTACCACACCTTTATCACATTACCTGCGTCAAAATGTCGCAACTCCATTTAGCGTGTGCAAGTCTACCAGTTCGTTATTTGTTGTCAACAACAATGCTCTAAATAATTTTCTAAACAACACACAATCATCTTTACGAATAATTAAAACATACTGCTGTCGTTCATCAACGATAACAAAAAACCTTTAAAAACAATTTATTGCCAAAATATACAATCATTAAAATTACAATACAAACAACCAACCCACCTAGCTTTAAGAATGACCAATCAAGCAAATAAGCGTCCGTATTTATCGGCACACTAATGCCAGAAATGCTCGACAAATCACCATCGCCCCCTCCTACTTTCAATTGCGATTTCATGCCTTTTTCAGCATGTTGTGCAAGTTCACAATGCACCAAATATGTCTTTTTTATACTTGGTACAATCAAACTTGCATGCAATTCACCTTGTCCATAAAGTTCTAAATGCAACATTCCATCTGGATACAAATAACCTGGCAAGCCATGAATCATAAACTGATGGCGAATCTGATCATCATTTATGAACGTAATATTAATTTTCGCACATGGTTTTACGTCCCATTGTTGTTGATTAAAAGCAAACATTTTTCCATTAAATTTTTCTGCGTATTTGTGACCTGCGTGAACGGTTAAATTAACTGTTTCAGAAATTTTAGGACAATCTTTTGGCAAATTATCAGAATTTGAATTCATCACCATCCCTTTTTCGTCCATTTGCATAGTTGCATAACTATTTTGGAAAATTATCAAAAATAAAAGGCTTAAAAATTTAATTTTTTTCATGAAATTTCCTTTTTAATAGATTGAATACAATAAGGATAATCAAACCAATCAATAATCCAATTACAGCAAAAAATAAAATCAATTCACTATAATTCGGCATCACTTTTCCTGCATCACCAAAGAAATTTGCCCAATCACCATCAGCCCAGAGTGGTCGTTGTTTGGCGTAATACTCTTTGTTAAACAAATCATTAAATGCTTCATTGTGCATTTTCGGCATTCCTTGCTCATCTAAGAAAGATTTGTATGCAAGTAACGTGATATTTCCACCAGGTTCCATACCGTCAGTCGTTGTTCCTGTTGGCGTATGATCGTGGAACATCCAAAGTCCTGCACCATAACTGTGTAATCCGTCATTTCGAGTGTCGAGTGAAATATCGAGTCGTTGTGCCGTTGATATATCAAATACGTCGCGTGTCAATTGCAAACCTTGCGGTGCGTCAACGCCATCGTAAGCCATAACTGTGGCTTTATGTCCATGAAAATGCACCGCAATTGGTGATTTTTGTAAATTGGCTAAATGCAATTTTATTCGCTGATTCTCATCTGCAATAATCATTGCATCACGCAACGTGTAAGGATATGAATGTCCATTTAACAAAAAATAATTTTCGCTTGATGTGGTCATGTTGTAATCACGACTCATTTTTTGACTAATTAAACGTGGATCACCTGATTCTTGTGGTATTTTGGCAAGTTGTTTATCAATTGATTGGTAATGTAAATCGTATTCTTGGTCATATTTTTTTAGAACATTGACGGCTGAATGACGTACCTGCCCTGCTCCAATATTGAAAATTTGCACCCAATTATTTGGTGCATTTTCTTCCACAATAATCATCCCATTTAAACCCATCATGAAATGTTGTGCGGTTTGAACATGACAGTGATAAAGCATCGTTCCAGCATGACGGGGTTGAATTTCGTAAGTATGTTGCTTGCCTGGAAAAATCGCGTGTTCTTCCATTCCATCATTATCATGACCTGCAGCCGTTAAAAATGGATGATCAACGCCATGCAAATGAATTGTGTGTGGTAAATAATGTGTGTTTTCTAATGTAATAAAAACTTTATCATCTTGCTCTACGCGAATTACTGGAGATGGCGCACGCAATAACGGATGTGCAACACGCGAATTGAAGTTTTTAACCGCCATACCCTGCATTTTCGGTGCAAAAACCCACATTGCTGGTTGCAACCCTGGCGCAATATCGTAAGTATTCATCAAAAAATCGCCATCTGGACTGAAACCATTTAATTCCACAACTTCCAATTTAATGTGAATTTCATCAGGGTCGCCGTCATTGTCTAAATCTTTTCCTATGACAACAGCATCTTGAGCCAAATTACTTTGCATCAGCGTCATCATCGATACGTTATTTGTACCT
The DNA here is from genome assembly GCA_049656545.1 of Methylococcaceae bacterium. Classification (GTDB taxonomy): domain Bacteria; phylum Pseudomonadota; class Gammaproteobacteria; order Methylococcales; family Methylomonadaceae; genus UBA10906. The sequence goes on along the minus strand of JBASLW010000213.1, from coordinate 4,778 downwards.
TTTATGGCAGCGGCAATCGTGTATGGATTATCAGGTTCACAAATAGGTGAAGCGGCTATTTTTACACCTTCAATTTCTTGTGCTTCGCGCCATTCAACATGATTATCTGTACAAGGTTTTTCAACATTCGCATTATCTGCATTGCTAAAAACTGTCACAGGTGGATTTTCACGGGCATGATTTTCAATTATTGGAAACCATTGTGTAATCACGACAATCAGCGCAATCACAATTAACAATAAACTTAAAACTAAGTATTTTTTAAACATTTTTTTGGTATTTTTTAGAGAGGACTATTTGTCGCGCAAACAGAAAAAAACGTCTTTCACATCGACATAAAGAAAATAAAAAACGGGCGTATCAAAAAGTAGAATTTCGTCGTAACGAATTTGAGTTTGTTCGCAAATTTTTGAGCAATTTGTTTCGTCTAAGGTGATACAATACGTTACAGGAATTTCAACGTTATCACCGTTTTTGTGAATGCCATCTACAATGAATTCATAAAAATGCGCGAAAAAATCATCAAAATTTTTTCGGTCAAAATCTAAATCTGCAAATGCCGCTTCGTTTTGAATGGCTTTGAAATGTGTGATTTTTTGAGCATTAAAAAATTTTTCAACGATTGGCAAAATTAAATCATGTTTAATTTTTTCGACATTTTTAACACCAAAATAGCCAACAAACTGACTTTTTGCTTTTGAATTTGTTTCAATCATGGGTTAGGCATATAGGTAAGTTTCCTGAATATCTAAAAAATCAGCCTTTAATACAATAGTTCTGCTATCTCTAAGACATTTTGTTAATTTTTCTTCTTCAACTGCATTGCCTAACGTACTAATTTTTTGCTCATAAAACCAAGGAATGAAAAACATACTTCTAGTTGAACTTGCAGTAATTTTTTTCTGTAAAGAAAATTCATAACAAAGTTGTTTTACAACGTCTTGTTCAATTTTTTTATTTAGGGTTGTAAAACAATGCAAATCCATATATTTCCAATCAAATAACTGTATTCCATTCCTTTGATTATCTATGTTGATATGTTGTGCAAGTAAATTTTTTTGTTTTTCAAGTTCTACTTTTGGGTAATATCTAAATTCATTTTCTCTTATAGCTCGTCCTTTCTGAGTTTGCTTTAGTTTCAGACAAAATTTTTTGTATATATCCGTAATCTTAGGGTTAATTAACAAAATCTTAAAATCAATAGTTAAACCATAATCACTTTTAATAACTATGTTCATCAATTTTTTAAATATAAAATCAACCTCATTTTTATCTGAAAAACAAATTAAATCAGGACGCAACCATCGTTTTTTATCCCGAAATTCAATAAAAAATGGGTCATCAAAATTTTCTTTTTTATAAATTGGAAAGTAACCAGCCGATTTTGCATTTGCAATACATTTCCCATTGAGAATAATGTTTGTATCAGCATAAAGTATTTCTTCTCGTTCACGACCAATGAAAAAATAAGTGCTACACATATCCTCCCAAACCGACGAAAAATTACTAATTCCCCAAAACGTGCCGTCTTCGTGCGGGTTGTCCATGTCCAACTCGCCATAAAGAAACGTTTCAATCGCATCGTAAAGTCGCCAATAATCTTCGTCTTTGTACGCGGTGCGTTTGTCGATGTCGTCTAAAGCCCCTTTTAGCGTGCGAATCGTGGTTTCAAAGGTTTCTTCGTTAAACAACGATTCTTCATAACTTAAATGCTGTTCGCTGAAACGATGCGCTAATTCTTGCACGCGCGGTTCGATGTCTTCTGTCAATTCGTTTTGCAATTCGCAAACGATAAAACAAAACAAATCAATCAACGTCGTTGATTCATAACGCAACGTTTGACGCGGCAAATCCATTTCGTCGATATAAATCACGTCTTTCGGCAAATAAATCGCTCTGTCCAAATAGCGGTCAATTTTGGAATAATCGACTTTTTCATCTGCGCCAATGCGCCGTTCCATTTGGTCTAACGCTAAATCACGATAAACGTCTAACAAATTTTCGATTAACGCAATTTTGCTATAAAGCACCACGTCGTTGTCTTCTTTGTTTTTGAAACGATAACCCTCTTTTTCTTTTTGAACTTGGTCTTTACCTGCTGAACGAGTGTCTAAAATGTTTTGTCGCCAGTTGTCACGTTCAAATTTTTTAAACGTGCGATACATTTTGAAAAATAAATCTTTTGTGGCTTCAAAATCATTTTCAGGAAAATCATCAAAACCGTGCGGCAAACGAAATTCCACCTCGCTGTTTTCATTTCGCCGAATCCCAACAAATGAATTCGTGCTTTCTGAATCACAGCGTTTGGTGAGTTTTAAGGTTTTGAAATTAAACATCGTTTTTTAAGCCGCCATTTTTTGCGTTTGGGCAAGCAACATACTTTCGACACTCAAATGATAATCAAGGTCAGCCCATTCAATGCCTGTGCCTTGGCAAATAAAACGATAATTTTTCAACTGCAAAAGCGAAGAATTTTGCAACGTTTTATACCAATTCATTGGCGTTGAAATAATGCGTCCATCCTCAAGTTCAACATGAAGATAACGGTCGTCAAAGTGAACCGATTTACCGCTAATTAAAGTATTCATTCCATGTTCTCACAAAGTGTTTTTGATTTTCGGTGACGATTGAAAGGGCTTTTTTCAAATCTTTTGGTTTCATGTAATTGCTAACGACGCGCAATGTTGCCAATTCGATTTTGGCAAAATCGCCAGCACGTTCAACGTGAATATGTTGCGGCTCGTGTTCGTTTGCGTAGAAAAAGAATTTGAAACCATCTTGTTGTAAAAGTGTTGGCATTAGCGTTCGTTAATTTTCTGAATAAACAAATCCACTTCTTTTGCAAAATCTCCGAACGTAATCAATTCTTTTTCTTTATCGTCACCAAATAACAAGGTAACAAGCGGCTTTTTATCGCGGTTAAACACGCTGTCCCACAAGAAAAACATCAATTTGTTTTGAATGCTCGATTTTTGAATTTGCTCATCGGTAATAAAAAAATGCCCGATTTGTTTATCTTCAATGCCACGAATGGATTTGTGATTGCTTTTGATAAACGCATTTAATTTGCTGACAAACCTTATCCATTCATCACGATTTTCAAACGCCACGCCATCGGCTGAAACTGTATTTGAATCAACATCAATAAATTCCCATTCCCAACGGCGTTTAAACGCGCTGTCCATGTAATAAATCGAACTATCCGATGTGTTCATGCTGGCGAGAATCGACAAATTAGGCGGAATTTTGATGGTTCGATTTTCAAAATGGCAGTTTAATTTTTTCTGCAATTCGTCTGCTTCTATTTCTTCGTTACCGAATTTGTACGTTTTGATTTTACCTTGCACAATCGAATGCGCTTTTAAATCACACAATTCAAACAACCGATTAAAAATAATTTCATTCACGCTCACTTCGTAACTCGACCAGCCGTCAGGTTCACGGTCAAGCAACTGAAAAATCGTGCCGAAAATTGCAGCCGAATTTCCCCGATTGATTTCGTCAATCACCAACGCGACTTTTTCACAAACACCGTCGTTCTCTTGCGCGGCAATGATGTTTTTGTAGGCTTGCGAAAGTGCTTTTAAAAAATGCCCTTCGTAGAATTTATATTTGACGTTGTCGCCGACCGTTATCGGCATCAATTTTCCGACAAAATCGCCGTAAGTGTATTCAGGATGAAACACGGTTTTGATGACGTTGGCAGGCATTTTTTCAACGTTTATGTTTAAATCAAAAGGAATAATTTCTTGGTCAATTTTGTAGCTTTTGCCCGTACCTGGACTGCCGAAGAGGATTTTTTGTTGGTAAGTTTTCATTTTTTGATTTAGTGCCGATTGCTGAGTGAGTTTTTTATTTTTCTGAAATGAAGATGATAATTTAGAATCAAAACCATGTACTTTTAAATTAGGTATCTTCAAAATGCTTTCAGGAAGTTTGATGATTGGGTTACTCGCTAATCCTAATTGCTTTAATTTTGTCAAATTACTAATAGTTTCAGGAAGTTCTGTAATTTGATTGCGACTTAAATTCAATGATTCTAACTTGACTAAAGTACCGATAAATTCTGGTACATAAGAAAGTCTGTTATTGGCTATCTCTAGTGTAGTTAAGTTTGCCAGTTTTTTAATAAACTCAGGAATTTCAGTCAGTTGATTATCATCTAAGAGTAAATTGGATAAATTAACCAAATTGCTAATTGATTTTGGTATTTCTGTTAATTTGTTGTAGCTTAATCCCAAAGTTTCTAAATTAAATAACTTGCTAATTTGCTCTGGAAATTCTTCAATTTCATTTTCTGACAAATATAAATTTCGTAATTTTGTTAAGTTGCTAAATGATTTAGGCAATTCTGTTAATTCGTTATTTAACAAATCTAACTCTTGTAAATTAACTAATTTTCCAATTGAGTCTGGTAATTTTTTGAGTTTATTCTTTGCAAGAAATAAAACTCTTAAGTTTGTTAATTTTCCGATTGATTCAGGAAGTCCAGTGAATCGATTCCCTAATAATCCTAAACACCTTAAATTGCTTAAATAACAAATTGACTCTGGAAATTTTTCTAATTCACAATTATCAAGATCTAGTTTTGTTTCTTGCCAAAGTATTTTTTTATCACGCGGTAGCTGCACTTCGGTAATATAGTTCTGATTTGCCCAAGCAAATAATTCATCCATCCAGTCCGTTTCTTTTGGCATTGGAAGAAGTTGAGTAGGGAACGTAACGTTTGAAGGAGGCAGCAAGCAATTAGTTTGTTTTATGCTACTCATTTTATGGAG
>JBASLW010000212.1:0-3567 GCA_049656545.1 Methylococcaceae bacterium | reverse complement strand
GTTCTAAACCCGATAACGCGCAATGTTTGGGAATATCGGGAATTTGACGCGGTGGGAATTTTTCAACCGCTTTGACAATCGCGCTAATCGTGTCAGGCGACGTGCCGCAACAACCGCCGATGATGTTCAAATAGCCGTTTGCCGCCCAATCTGCAATTTCAGCCGCCATCATTTCAGGCGTTTCGTCGTATTCACCAAAAGCATTTGGCAAACCTGCATTCGGATGTGCCGAAACGTGCGTATCTGCGATATTGGATAATTCTTCAATGTATTGGCGTAATTCTGTTGCACCTAAAGCGCAGTTAAATCCGAAAGAAATTGGTTTGACATGTTTTAACGAATTCCAAAACGCGCCAACGGTTTGACCTGAAAGCGTGCGACCTGACGCATCAGTAATTGTGCCTGAAATCATCACAGGTAAGGCAAAACCCAATTCATCAAACACATTTTCAACAGCGAAAATTGCTGCTTTCGCGTTCAGCGTATCAAAAACCGTTTCAATCAAAATTAAATCTGCGCCGCCATCAATTAAGGCTTTCGTCGCTTCGGTGTAAGCGATGACTAAATCATCAAAAAAGATATTCCGAAAACCTGGGTCATTCACGTCAGGCGACATTGAAGCCGTGCGATTTGTTGGACCTAAAACACCTGCGACAAAGCGGGGTTTTTCAGGTGTTGAAAATTCGTCTGCCGCTTCACGCGCTACTTTTGCCGCCGCAAAATTGATTTCATAAACGAGCGATTCCATTTCATAGTCTGCCATCGCAATGGTTGTCGAATTGAAAGTATTGGTTTCAACAATATCAGCCCCTGCCGCAAAGTATTCATTGTGAATCGCTTTGATAATGTCGGGTTGTGTCAAACTTAATAAATCATTATTACCTTTTACGTCAGTTTGCCAATTCGCAAACCGCTCGCCGCGATAATCTTTTTCGTCGAGTTTGTAGCCTTGAATCATAGTTCCCATCGCGCCATCTAAAAATAAAATACGCTCGGAAAGTTGTTTTTTGAAAAGTTCAGTTCTGTTCATTTAGTGAGTTTATTACAGTCAAAAGATGTGGCAAATAATACCAGACACGCTTGTTACAACACTGAAAATGTCAGCATAAAAACAAATGCCACGATTAAAAATAATGTGAACATTCCTTTTTTGCTTAATCCTCGCCACATGGCAAAAAGTTCGGCTTTGAAAGCCTGTTTTTTATTTTCAGCTTGCCAAAGTCTTTTCATTTTTCCACCCCAACTGTTTTTTTCAATTTGCTCGGCTTCTTCGGCTAAAATTTTTTCAATTTGTTCATTTAATGAGGGTTGCGTCATCGTCGTAAATTCCACTGAGTTTGCGTTTAAATTCGTCGGTAATCATATTCGCATCTTGGCGACTTTTCACCACACGCGGCGTAATTAACACAACAAGTTCGATTTTATTTTGACCTTTATTTTTATTCCCGAATAAAGTCCCTAAAACAGGAATTTCATGCAAAAGTGGAATGCCACCTTCGCCATTTGTACTTTTATCTTTAATTAAACCGCCTAAAACAATCGATTCGCCGCTTTGAATGGCAACAGAGCTTTCAATTTCGCGAGTTGAAATACGCGGATTAACCTCACCATTTTTGATATTGTCGGCGACATCTTCAACGCTTTGCGTAACTTCCATCGTTACCAAACCATTCGCATTAACACGCGGTTTAATTTTAAGTTTTACACCTGTTTTACGCTGTTGATTTTGGGTTAATTGCGTTGTGTTATTGCCAACTGTACCTGTCACACCTGAGATGCCTAATGTGCCTGTCGATAAAGAAATTTCTTCACCAACTTGAATGCTCGCTTCTTGATTGTTTAGTACCATCAACGACGGCGATGAAATTACATTGACGTTGTTATTACTTGCTTGTGCGTTCAAGATTGCACCAATATCGTTTGAATTACTCAAAAATGAATAACCAAATCCGCCAGTTGCCGCTTTCGCCGCTGTATTTGCAATCGTATCGGTTGAAATTGTGCCTAATCCATTACTATTCATTGAATTTGAGCCGCCAGTGCTGTGATTAAAATACCATTGCAAACCGTATTTCAAATCGTCAGTCAGCGTGACTTCAACAATGGTTGCATCGACTAAAACCTGCAACGGCATGACATCTAACTGATTTACAATCGGGCGAATAATTTCATATTCTTGCGCGGTGGCTACAATGATTAAACTGTTATTCGATTCATCCGCAATAATTCGCACATCACCAACATTGGAAACTTTCGCATCCCCAGTTGAACTGCTTGAGGTTGAACGTTGTGTATTTGTATTTTTTTGCGCGTCAGACGTTGACGATTTATCTGTTTTATCGGTTTTATTTGTCAATGTTGAGGATTTTTTGCCACCTGCTAATTTTGGTGATTTTTCACGACGGGAAGAACCGCTACCATTACCAAAAATATCATTCAAGGTATTCGCTAATTCAACTGCATCAACGTGTTGCACTTTATAAACATTTACGCCACCACCTGTTGTGGAATTAGCACGGTCTAAACGTGTCACCCATTGCTCAATATCTTTCAAATAACGTGCTTGATGCGTAATCGCTAATACCGCATTCAAACGTTCAATAGGAATAAATTTAAAAAATTGGTCATCATCACTTTTCGCTTTTTTGTAAAATACTTCATCTAGTTCTTTAATTAACGTTTCAGCATCGACGTGAGCAAGGGGAAATAACGCGAATGAACGTCCTTTTAAAATATCGATGTCAAATGTATTCACCATATCCACAATTCGCGCTAATTCATCCGCTGCACCTGAAACAACTAATAAATTACGTCGTCCATCAACCGTTAAAAGTGTTTTCTCATGTAAAAGTGGCTTGATTAAATCAGCAACATTATCCACAGCAACATTTTTTACAGGAATGACGCGCATTTGATAACCAAATTTACCGCCACGATTTGAACTGAAATTTGCACTGTATAAGGCTTCATTCAATTGTTCAATGTGGTAAATATCGCCATCTTTTACCAATGCCGCATTATTCATGCTCAAAACCATTTCTAGCGTCGGCAATAATTCTTCTTTGCTCAAAGGATGTGTGGTTTGCAGCGTGACTTTGCCAACGACTTTCGGACTTAAAACATAATTTTGTCCCAAAATATCGCTTAAAACCACTTTCGCCACTTCACCCAAATCCGCTTCATCAAAATTTAAACGAAATTCTCCTTTACCTTTTTTTCCAACTGCATTTTGAACCGCTTGTTCCGTCGAAGGTGGAATATCTTTTGCGTAATCATTGCTGGGAAATAACTCACTTTTTGGTTTTTGTGCGTCATTTGCCACAGGTTTATTTTGCAATTGTGGAATCATTTCACTTGGCATTGGCGCGTGTGAAGTGATAGGTAATTTAGGGTGTTGCGGATTTAACAATTCACAGCCTGATAAAGTCGCTAAACTTAAAAGGACAGAAGTTAAAGCGATTGCGTTTTGGGTTAAGTTCATTTTTATTGATTTTCAGGATTAACAGTTTCTTCAGATAAATCATCAGGATTTTGCGTTGTCGCTGGCACTTGCAACGGTTGTATTGG
>JBASLW010000211.1:0-6970 GCA_049656545.1 Methylococcaceae bacterium | reverse complement strand
GTTTTGAATTGGTTCGCAAACCGCGTCGCGCCAAAGCAGGTAAAAACGTTTCGCAAATGTATTACGCAAGACAAGGCATCATCACGCCTGAAATGGAATTTATCGCCATCCGTGAAAACCAAAAAATGGAAGAAATGCGCGAATTGTGGAAAGACCAACATCCTGGTGATTCGTTTGGCGCGTCGATTCCTGACGTGATTACGCCTGAATTTGTCCGCGACGAAGTGGCGCGTGGACGGGCGATTATTCCGTGCAACATCAATCACCCCGAACTTGAACCGATGATTATTGGGCGTAATTTTTTGGTGAAAATTAACGGCAATTTGGGGAATTCTGCGGTTACGTCGTCGATTGAAGAAGAAGTGGAAAAAATGCTGTGGGGGATTCGTTGGGGCGGCGACACGATTATGGATTTATCGACAGGTAAAAACATCCACGAAACCCGCGAATGGATTTTGCGTAATTCGCCCGTGCCGATTGGAACTGTGCCGATTTATCAAGCTCTCGAAAAAGTGAACGGTAAAGCCGAAGATTTAACGTGGGAAATTTTCCGCGACACGTTGATTGAACAAGCCGAACAAGGTGTGGATTATTTTACGATTCATGCAGGCGTGCGTTTGCATCACGTTCCATTAACCGCAAAACGCATGACGGGCATCGTGTCGCGCGGCGGTTCGATTATGGCGAAATGGTGTCTCGCGCATCACACTGAAAGTTTCCTTTACACGCATTTTGAAGAAATTTGCGAAATTATGAAAGCCTATGACGTAGCGTTTTCCTTAGGTGATGGGCTACGTCCAGGTTCGATTTATGACGCGAATGACGCGGCGCAATTTGGCGAACTTGAAACGCTCGGCGAACTGACAAAAATCGCGTGGAAACACGATGTCCAAACCATGATTGAAGGCCCTGGACACGTTCCGTTGCACATGATTAAAGTCAACATGGACAAGCAACTTGAAGAATGTGGCGAAGCTCCTTTTTATACTTTAGGGCCTCTCACGACCGATATTGCTCCAGGTTATGACCACATTACGTCAGCGATTGGCGCGGCAAATATCGGTTGGTACGGTTGCGCGATGCTGTGTTATGTCACGCAAAAAGAACATTTAGGGCTGCCGAATAAACAAGATGTGCGCGAAGGGATTGTGACTTACAAAATCGCGGCGCACGCGGCAGATTTAGCAAAAGGGCATCCAGGCGCACAAGCGCGGGATAATGCGATGTCAAAAGCACGTTTTGAATTCCGTTGGGAAGACCAGTTCAACATCGGTTTAGACCCTGAAAAAGCGCGTGAATTCCACGATGAAACCTTGCCAAAACAATCTTCAAAAGTCGCGCATTTCTGTTCGATGTGTGGTCCGCATTTCTGTTCGATGAAAATCAGCCAAGATGTTAGAAATTATGCGGCTGAAAAAGGTGTTGCCGAAGCAGAAGCCTTGAAACTCGGCATGGACGAAAAATCGCAAGAGTTTTTAAACGAAGGCGCGGCGATTTATCACGAGGTTTAAGGTTTTATCATTTTGATGAGTAGCGGTACAAAATCGCCACTCATCGAATTTTTAAATCAACACGGAGTTGTCATGTTTAGCCAAAGTTTAAGAAATTTTAAATCGGAATTATCCATCAACAACATTCGCAAAAAGCATAACTTAGCGTGCTTAGTTTTGATTGGAATCAGCGTTTGTTTGTCGTTTGATAGTTATGCTGAAAATTCTTCGCTTTTATCATCAAATGAGTCCCCAAAAATAGTCTCAATATCCGATTATCAAATTGGTGCAGAAGGATTATTACCGTCAAAAAAAGACACTGGCATTACGAGGCATTTAACTTCTTTGTACAGCGGTGAATTTGGTAATAGCGTGACTTCTCATGATTATTTATCTGATGTTGTTTGGGTTGAAACGAATAAAACGACATCTCAAGAGCGCGTTTTGTACTATGGGTTCAACGTTGGACAATGGAAGCATAAGTTAAATTCCGAAACTAGCATTTTAATGCAAGCCTTTATCACGCAACCTCTATTGGTTTTTTTGCCTGATGAAGATAAGACTGACATAGCAAATTATTTAGTGGAAACACCTTTATTCAAAGAAGCAGTCAAATCACACAAAAATCTACTTTTACGGAATCTAACAAATACACCTTTGTTCAATGATTCACTTTCTGCATTAGGTGAAACCGCAATTAAACATCTTAATGCAACGCAAAAACAAAACAGCACACAAGTTTTCAAGGCTGAGTACAACAAAGAATTTGGCACAATTCAGCGTACAACATCATATGCTGCAAAAATTATAGCGAATACAAATCTTACATTCGACACAAAATCTTCCTCGTTTGATATTTTCGATGGAATGAATGTCAAAGGAACGGCGGACAAACAACTCGAATTTACCAGCAATTCTACGTTGTATTACGGCGTGCAAAAAGTGACTGATTTTGAAAATCAAAAAGGAGGATTTACAGACTTAATTTCACGCCATTTCTTTAATGTTCCAGTAATTGATCCTGTTGTGGGTTGGTCTAGCAGCGTCTTCACAGGCAATCAGAAAAAAACATCTTTGGATATTAGTTCATCAACACTAACCCCATTAGATAAAGTGAATCAGTCTGTTGATGTCGCTGTCTTTATGAATAATCCCAATTCTTCTTTTGATGCGCCAATGGCAATGAATTTGGTGAATGTTGGTGGTTTGGTACTCAAAGTTGCTGGCATTAACTTCAGCATGAAGAAAAAAGAAATCACAGATAAGTACGAAGATGACATCAAAAAATTTAAGGATAGACTTGAATATGTATCAATGATGTGGTCGATAGCTAAATCAGCACAAGAATTAGCTTGCATTGGCACTGAAAGCAAAGAGGGAATGTGCGGGGATTATTTCAAAAAATTTGAAACGATTGGTAATTTGATTCCAACGTCTTACAAGGGTTTTGAAAATACGCTGGATAATGTAAAAAATGCAGAGCTTCAATCGAAAGATTTTAATACCACCACCTTTTGTGGCAATGCCACGATGAAAGCCCTTTCTTTTGGTTCAAATGCTTTTAGTTCAAATGTCGTCAATACAACACTCGACTCTAAAAGATGGGCTGCAACACAAGTATTTCTTTGTACATTCGATGCCTTGATTACAAAACCGTTGTTGCTAGATAAGCTCAAAATTCGTGATGCCACTCTTTATAATAAATTAAATGACAAAGGCTATATTGATAAATCGATTCTTCTAACAGCCGATTTTTTAAAATTAGGCACAACCAAAATTGAGCCAAAATATAAGCTAACATCATTGATGTTGGCTATTCGTTACGCTGATATAAATAGTCCAAAAGAAATTTTGAAGTCGATTAACTTCGCGTTGGATGCTATGACTAGCGAGTTAAAATTCTTCAATTCAGTTCTGAGTGGAAAATTTGACGGCGCGGTATTTACGGATAAACTCAAAAATGTTGTCGTAGACTTCGCTTTAGAAAAAGCTGAAAAAGCGGCAGGTGAGATAATTTACAATGCAATCAAAGCCGTCACCCCAGCAAAATATGTTGAATTGGCTGTTATTTTAGGCAACGAAGGCACTGCTCTTGCTTACGATTGGGCAACTGACCCGTCGGTAATTAAGTTAAAAATGAAGCAATTGCCAAACAATCAATTGCAAATTGTTCATTCCGTTCCTGATATGGAAGCCGCACGATATTTATCGTTATCATCATTAGATTCTGTGGTGAATTACAGCAGTAGTTTAAAAGCGATTTTTCTTGATGATGGCAAAAAGATTCTGACCACGTCACCCATTCCAGACAGTAATCATTTGCTGGTTAATTCTGGTTTTACGGCAAGCGTTGAAAACCAAACCATTTTTGCAAAAGTAGATCGTGGCAACATTGACAAGTTGCTAAAGAATAAAAAAGTATCTGTGATGTGGCATGTTAAACGTTTTGATAACAGTTCTGACGAAAGAACGCTTTTAAAATCTGAACGCACCGCCGCAAATTCATTCGGTTATGTAAAGGGAAAACCATCCAATAATTACAAATCGACCAACAACATCACGGGGATTTTCAAAAATCCTGTTATCAATGTTAATTCTAACAATCCTGCTTATAAAAATATCGCAGCTGCAAAACTGACAAATGCTCAAGCAATTGATTTTACCAAGGTGTACAAAAATTTTATGGGTAGCGGTGATTTAGTTCACAAAACCAGCGGCATTTATTCTGATTTCACCGATATTTCTATTACGGCAACCGATGGCTCGCAAAAAAGTTATCAAAACACATTCAATGTTTATGTATTGCCCGAATTAAATAACGTTGAATCTGTTAATTTAGATGAGGCTCTTAATTACACGTCACGGATTTATTGCAAGTCTTACAATCCATATTCAAATTGTTCAGAAGTTCAAGTTAATTTCTTTGGTAATCAGTGGGACAAAATTGCAGGTAGAAATGGTTTGCACGCGGTTTGGATGTCATCGGAGGGTAATGTCAAAAGCGAATCTATTAACCTAACCTTACCTAGTAATTCAGGCGAGCAAACTGTATTGCGAATTCCTAGCGATATAGATGTAAGCAGTGATTATCTTGTGATTTATGAAGACGTGATGCACGGTTATTTGCAAAAATCAGGGAAATCGATGATCGCTGTTTTAGAGGACGCATTTAAACAACGTTTGAAAGGCGCTCATTATCCTGTTCTCGGATTAAAAATAGGTAAATTACAACCTGCTGAGAAAGAAATTTTGGTCAAACCATTAGATACGGATAACGACGGCGTTTTAGATGAATTCGATGCGTTTCCTCTTGATAATCAATGGCAAGATGACACCGATGAAGACGGAATGCCCGACAAGTGGGAAACACAATATGGACTGGATATGAATGTGAATGACGCTAAATTGGATAAAAACAAAAATGGCATCAGTAATTTAGACGAATTCAAAGCCAAGTTTGACCCATCGACCATTCCAACTATTGAAGCTACAGCGAGTGCGGGTGATGGCAAAGTGGTTATCGCATGGAACAAACTCGCGGGTTTTGATAAACAAAAGGTTTGCTACATAACGACATGGGCAATCACAGATGTTTTTGATTGTGTTAACGATAGCGATTCAACCACGCTCGAAAATCAAACCAGCCCCGCCACCGTGAATAATCTCACCAATGGCAAAACCTACTATTTTGTTGTCGGTGCGGTTAATTCCACGAAAAGTTATGCGACTAGCAACGTGATTGCGGTTACACCCAAAGCTGAAACCGTTAAACAAGAAAATTTCTCAACTCTCAACGACACAGGCATCACAACCTGTTCAGATAATTCAATCAACGGGTTAGCGTGTCCAATCAATGATTTCCCTAATCAAGATGCACAAGTTGGACGTGATAAAACCAAAAACGATGATTCAGATGGTCACGCAGGTTTTAGTTTCACCAAAATCAGCAGCAGTGGTAAAGAATTGCCCGCTTCTGCACCAGAATGGAACTGTGTCAAAGACAACGTCACGGGCTTAATGTGGGAAATCAAAACCACCGACGGCGGTTTGCATGACATGAATAATCGTTACACTTGGTACGAACCCGACAACAGTAAAAATGGTGGCAAAGCAGGTACTCAAAATGGCGGTTCATGCAAAGGCAGTGATTGTGATACCAACGCTTACGTTAAAGCGGTCAATGCAGTAGGTTATTGTGGTTATAAAGATTGGCGGATGCCAACTCGTCAGGAATTGGTCAGCATCGTTGATTCCAGTCACGCTAGTCTTACCTTAACTCACCCTACCATTGATACAAACTATTTCCCAAACACAAACGAAAGTAAGTTTTGGTCTTCTTCGCCGTATGCTAGTAGCAGTAACTATGCGCAGATGGTCATTTTCAACGGCGGCGGTTCAAGCGGCACCGATAAGGACGGCAGCTATAATGTTCGGTTAGTTAGGTAGTTAGCGACAGTGTTTTTTTCCTTTTGTTTTGTTGTGGGGCGGGATTTGGTGGATGTAGGGGCAATCCCTTGTGGTTGCCCTGCCACGAACGCAACGTACAAATTGAAATTTTCGTGTATTGAGGGCGACCACAAGGGTACGCCCGTACAATTTTGTAGACGTAACAATTTATGAAATACAATCCAGATATTCATCATCGGCGTTCGATTCGTTTGAAAAATTATGATTATTCACAGGCAGGATTATATTTTGTGACAATTTGTGTGAATAATCGGTTGTCGTTGTTTGGACAAGTTGTGAATGGTGAAATGTTGTTAAATGATGCAGGAAAAATGATTGAAAAATGGTGGTTTGAAATGGCGTGTAAATTTGGGCGATTGGCATTGCATGAATTTGTGGTAATGCCGAATCATTTTCACGGAATAATTGAAATTGTAGGGGCGAACCCTTGTGGTCGCCCTCAATCCACGCAATTTTCAAATATCGACGAAACAAAAACCATCCATTATGAAAATGATGTGTATGCAGGGCGACCACAAGGGTTCGCCCCTACCATTGGACAAATTGTTGGTGCGTTTAAATCATTGACAACCCATGAATATATTAACAATGTCCGTGAAAACCATTGGCAACCATTTGAAAACAAATTATGGCAACGCAATTACCATGAACACATTATTCGTAACGAAACGGCATATTTAAAAATTTCCGAATATGTTCAAACCAATCCGCAAAAATGGCTTGATGATTGTTATTTTTAAAAGCAACCGTGTTTTCAATTTATTCATTTAGGAACTCAAAATTATGTCCCGTTTTTCAATTTTTCTTTTTTTAAACATTGCTTTAACACTTCCTTTAGTCGTCGTAGCCCAGACGTGTCAAACAGCTAGTATTCCTGCGACCACGCCGACTAATCGTTTTACGGTAAATAACAACGGTACAGTGAGTGATAGCAAAACAGGTTTAATGTGGAAAAAATGTAGTGAGGGACAAAGTGGGGCAGATTGTAGCAGTGGCAGTGCAACACCTTACAC
>JBASLW010000210.1:0-7260 GCA_049656545.1 Methylococcaceae bacterium | reverse complement strand
AATCAACATTGTCAAGCGTTAGTAAAAATTCAACGCATTCTTCAATATAATGTCCTGAGCCAGTAATTGCCCAAGCTAATCGGGGTGTTGTCATGTGGTTTTACTTTTAATTTTGAGTTCGCTACATCTTAATATCAAAATCGTTATACGTTGTATAATTTGCTTCAATTACATTTAAAAGATACAAAATCATGCTCAAAAATACGCAAAATTTATTGGATATTATGGCGCAATTACGACACCCAGAAACAGGCTGTCCGTGGGATGTGAAGCAAAATTTCGCCAGTTTAATACCTTATATTATTGAAGAAGCCTATGAAGTCGTTGATGCAATTGAACGCGATGATTTAGACGATTTACGTTCAGAATTAGGTGATTTATTGTTACAAGTTGTATTTCATTCACAAATTGCAAACGAACGTGGGTTATTTTCATTTGACCAAGTTGCTGAATCCATTTCAGATAAATTGATTCGTCGTCATCCTCATGTTTTTGGTGAAGCCATTTTTGAAACGGACGCTGAACGTCATGCCGCCTGGGAACAATCAAAATCCGATGAACGCAAAGAAAAAAATCCTGAATTACAAAGTGTTTTGTCAGGTGTAGCGCGTTCGTTGCCCGCACTTTTGGAATGTGAAAAAATCCAAGACCGTGCCGCACAACATGGTTTTGATTGGAAAACAATTCCACCCGTTTTTGACAAAGTGTTGGAAGAATTGGACGAAGTCAAAGAGGCATGGCAATCGGGAAATCAAGCACATATTCAAGAAGAAATTGGCGATTTATTATTGGTCGTTGTGAATTTGGCGCGACATTTAAATGTCAATCCAGAAATTGCTTTAAAGCAAAGTACACAAAAATTTTCTAAACGTTTTCATTACATCGAAAAACAAGTGTCTGCGTCAGGTCGTGTTTTAAAAGATTGTGAATTGGACGAATTAGACAGTTTTTGGAATGAGGCAAAACAATTTGAACGAAATTTATGACCGATTTCAACGAAACTTTCGACGCAGATGAAGTCAAACTCAATAAAAAATCTGAATTATCGTTAATTTGGTTTTTGCCTTTAATTGCGATTTTGGTAAGTAGTTGGTTGATTTATAAATCCTTTTCTGAAAAAGGCGAAGTGATTACGATTAGTTTTCCAACAGCCGAAGGTTTAGAAGTTGATAAAACTAAAATTAAATATCTCGACGTTGAAATTGGAAAAGTGACGGCAATCAATATCAACAGCGACTTAAAAACGATTGTTGTTACCGCTCAAATGAATAATAGTTCGAGCGAGTATTTAAAAGAAAATACGCAATTTTGGGTCGTGCGCCCACAAGTAGGTTTAGGTGGAATTTCAGGTTTAGGGACATTGCTTTCAGGTGCGTATATCGAACTCAAACCTGGTGGAGGTGAACATATTCATAATTTTGAAGGTTTGAATAATCCACCACCTTTGAAAGCAAATGCCGAAGGCAAAGAATTTATTTTGGAAACCAACAATTTAGGTTCAATGAAAACGGGGACACCGATTAACTTTCACGGTATTACCGTCGGACAAGTTTTGACGCATGAATTATCAGCCGCCGCAGATGCAATTCGTTTAACGATTTTTATCAATAAACCTTACGACCAATTTGTGCGTAAAAATACCCGTTTTTGGATTGATAGCGGTGTGGATTTATCGGCGAGTGCAGACGGTTTCAAAGTTCGCACAGGTCCGTTGATTTCGTTGTTAAGTGGTGGCATTGCATTTCGTGCGTCACCTGATGACAGCATTGAAGCAATTCAACCTGAAAATACGTTGTATCGGCTTTTTGACACTTACGAAGATTCAACCCAAATTTCTTACAGCAACACACTAAATTATGTGATGTATTTCAACGGTTCAGTACGCGGCTTAACTGAAGGTGCGCCTGTTCAATTACGCGGCTATCCTGTCGGAAAAGTATTAAGTATTCGTTTAGAACTTGACGAAAAAATGGCAGATATTCGCATCCCCGTGATAGTAGAATTACAGCCAGAACGTATTACTGAAATCAACCCGAATACAAAAATTTCACCACAAGAAATGGTAAAACAACTTATTGACAAAGGCTTACGCGCTCAATTGCAAACGGGAAGTTTGTTGACAGGGCAATTATTGGTTGATTTGGATTTTTACCCCAAAAGCAAATTGGAATTGAGTTCAAGACAAAGTTTTTATCCTGAATTTCCAACAACCGCTAGTTCACTTGACCAATTTACACATTCAGCAAATATCATTATGGATAAAATTGCGAAATTGCCACTTGAGAATTTGACCGTTGAAATCAACAAAACGCTGCAAGGATTGCAAGGTACAACAGCTGCTGCCACAAATACGTTAAATAGCGTCAAAGGCACGATGGGAACAGCGGATAAAACATTAAATACCGCGCAAAAAGCCTTGAGTAATTTTGAAGCGGGGGCAACAACGCATTATCAACTCGAACAATTGTTACAAGAATTAACGCAAGCCGCTGGAAGTGTGAAGCAACTCACCGATTATTTAGCGCAACATCCTGAATCAGTTGTACGTGGCAAAAGTGAAGAAGGCGAAAAATGAAAACGGGTATTTTAATTTTTTTGTTAATTTTGGAAGGTTGTGCCAGCACACCACCTACGCAGTTTTATAGTTTAGGAACACCATATAATTCACCAGTCATTCAAAATACTGCCAATTTGAAACCATTGATTGGCGTTGCTCAAGTCAGTTTGCCCAGTGAGTTAGAACGCAAACAAATTGTGACGCGAGATACAAATGGTAAGTTGCATTTCGCTGAACAACATCAATGGGCGGCGTTGTTGAAACAAAATATGACAGAGGTATTAGCGAAAAATTTAGCAATGCAACAACCTGAATTCTGGTTTAAAGCCTATCCTTGGAATTTGCTTGGAATGGTTGATTACCGTTTGGTGATTGATGTGACAAAATTAGAAATTGTGCTAGGAAAATCGATTGATTTTTCGATTGATTGGACAATTTTGAATGAAAAAACACACGCCGTTTTAAAACACAATTCGCTCGATTTGCAACAGCCGTTAGCAGATGAAAATTATGCAACAGCAGTTGATGGCTTAAATCAATTACTTATTAAATTGACGCAACAATTGGCGATAAAACTTTAATGTATTCACCTCGCGCTTCTCGGCTTGAACCAACAACAATTCGCTGATTTCCAAATTCATCTTGTTCAAGTTGCCCAGAAATTTCAACTGTTTCATTATTTTGAGCTTGTCCAACATAAGTTGCTGTAAAACACACAACACTTTGAATTTTTGAATGTGCAATTTTGAATTCAGCGGGATAACAAAAAGCACGAGAATCGTCGATAACGTTTGTTTTTATTTTAATTGCATCAAGTTTTTTATAAATCGTTTTATCGGTTTTATTTATTTCAACCAAACTTAAATCAAATTTTCGTCCGTTAATTAAACCTTTGTTACCTTTACGGACTTCATGCCAAACGTATTCTTCAAAATTTAAATCACAATCGCGTCGTTCATAACTTTCTTGCCAATCTTTTTCATTGAGGTTATCTAACAATTTTTGTTGAATTAAATTTTGAACAGCATTTCTGCATTTATGAAAAATCGCTAAGTCATAACAAACTAAATCAATATCAGAAGACGGTTTTTGCTGCCCAATTAACAATGAACCTGTAATTCCAAATTGATTCAAATCAACGTTAGCTTGTTCAAATAATCGACACAAATTCACACAATCTTTTTCAATTTCATCATGCGATATATTTTCTAACAATTGTTTTAAACGTTTTTTAGGTTGATGATATTTTGTAGTTTTTTCAATTGAAACGGCGTGCAAATCTGCATCAAATTCAGCAGAATGAAAAAGATAATCTGAATGTTTTTCTGCGAGCAACGCATTTGCTTCATCTGTTTGGACTTTACGCCATTGTCCATTTTCGTTATGAGCGTAACGCAAAAAACAACGCACTTTTCCGTTTTCTAAACCTTCTACAACGACAGCAAAAATTAACCCTTCGACTGTTTCAATAAAATCTTTGGGTAAAAAAATCATAATTTGTAAAGCGGTTTTAGCGCGTCTGATTTTTCTTGTTTTGCGAGTTTTACGCGAGCATTATTTTCGCTGAATGCTTTGAATAATTCCCGACCTTGCCATGTTTGCGGTTCTTTTGCATAAATTGTTGCGTTGAGTTTTAGAATTTCATCACGCAAACGCGCTTCACAATGTGGCGCAATTGCGCCTAAACTAATTTCGGCAAACTGCAATTTTCCCCATTCGAGCAACGCGATTTTTGCAGAATGTGCGTCATTTGTTTCACAGGCTTTTTTCAAATTTTTTACGCACGTTTTCAAAGAAATGTCAGCAGGTGATTCTTGCTTTTCAGGTAGATTTTTAGATGTCGTTTTATGTTTAAAAAATAAAAATCCTAACGTGATTAACCAGCCAATGGTTGAGAAAATGGCAATACTTTGCCAAATATACAACGATTTATTTTCTACATTCGGTGAAGAAACTTGTGTTGTACTTTCGACAACAGGTGCAATAACAGGTTGTGATTCTTGAACAATTGGCGTTTGAATTTGCGCTATCGTTTCTCCTAAAACGGTTAAATTCATTTCAGGCAATGTCGCCGTTTCAAGTTTTTGTTTTTGTGTGTTAAACCATGAAATTTTAATTTCAGGCAATGTGTAATTTCCGCCTTTTGCTGGAATAAAGGCAATTTTTTCTTCGCGCGTTGCAATAATTCCCGTCGGCGTTTTATCTTCGTGCAACACGGGTTGATCGTTGTAGGTTTTTAATTGTGCATCTAGCGGCGCGTTACCCAGTTCAGGCAATTGTCCAACCATCGCTCCTTGTGCGACTAATTTAATAGTGCGTGTTAATGGTTCACCGACTTTCATTTGTGAAAAATCGCTTGACCACGTTTGCGAAAGTTCAATATTTTCAGCAGCGAGCCATTTTGAATTTTCAGATGTTGCGGGAATGGGTTGCACGTTTAACGTGACAGGATTCGATTTGACAATTCGCCGCTGAGTCATTTGCGAGCTGAAAAAGGATTGTTTGCCACGCGCCACAACATCTGCGGTTAAAGTCAGTGGTTTAATCGTGGCTGTGCCACTTTTTTGAGGAAAAATTGCGTATTTTTGCTCAATTACGCCGTAAGTTGCACCGCTAAGTTGCGTAGTATAAATTGCGTCTTCGCCCAATTTTTCAATTACCGCGTCTGATAATTCAGGTTCGCTTAAATTTGCTTTTGCTAAATCGACGCGCCGAAATAATTTCACCGTGTATAAAACTTGCGATTGAATAAACGGTTTTTGCGTATTCATCGAAACCTCTAAAAATAAATCGTCACCATTTTGAGAGGAATTTTTATTTGCCGAACTGGGTGAAACCGTGATTTTCAACGCAGAACTGGCATCGCGTCCGAATTTAATTACAGGAATAATTAAATTGCCTGAATCATTCGCCATTACCGTAACTGCCCATTGAATCAGTCGACTTAATTTGCCATTTACAAATTCAGTACGACTACTTTGGCTTTGATTTTGAACCGTAAAATCTTGTTCTAGCGGACTAAAATCAGGTTCATCGTCAGGCGATTCGTTTGCGGTAAAAATGATTTGAAACGTTTCGTCAATGCTCACGGGACTTCTATCAAGCGAAACGGTGATGTCGGTGGCGAAAACGTTAGTTGAAAAAACTACTAACCAAAGCGAGAGAAATAGAATGACGAGAGGCATTTGCTTAACAATTGAAAGGCGTACAAATCGAAATTTGTACGCCGAATGAAATTAGAGGAAATCGCGGATTAACACTTCGGCAATTTGAATGCTGTTTAACGCCGCGCCTTTACGGATATTGTCGCTAACCACCCACAAATCAATACCGCGTGGATGCGAAATGTCTTCGCGAATACGGCTGACAAAGGTTGCATCGTGACCTGCTGAATGCGTTACCGCTGTCGCGTAACCGCCATTTTCGCGTTCATCAACAACTGTTATGCCATCTGCTTTTTCGAGCAATTTACGCACTTCATCAGCGGTGATTTTATCGCGTGTTTCAATGTGTACGGCTTCGGAATGTCCATAAAAAACAGGCACGCGAACCGCTGTCGCATTCACTAAAATGTTTTTATCGCCCATAATTTTTTGCGTTTCCCACACCATTTTCATTTCTTCTTTGGTGTAACCGTTGTCCATAAAAACATCGATTTGCGGCAACACGTTAAACGCGATTTGGTGTGGATAAACTTTTGGTTCAGGCTTTTTAGAATTAAAAATGCCCATCGTTTGCTGACCTAATTCTTCAATCGCTTCTTTGCCTGTGCCTGAAACCGCTTGATACGTCGCCACGTTAATGCGCGTAATACCAACTGCGTCGTGAATCGGTTTTAACGCCACAAGCATTTGAATTGTCGAGCAATTTGGATTTGCAATAATGCCGTGATTTTTATAATCGGCAATCGCTTGTGGATTCACTTCTGGAACAACGAGCGGAATATCATCGACATAGCGAAATTGCGAGGTGTTATCAATTACGACGCAACCCGCTGCCGCAGCGATTGGCGCGTAAATTTCCGAAACCGATGCCCCTGGTGAAAACAAACCGATTTGCACTTTTGAAAAATCGAAAGTCGCTAAATCTTGCACAACCAAAAATCCGCCTTTGAATTCAACACGTTTTCCTGCCGAATTTGCGCTGGCAAGTGCATAAACTTCGCCAACAGGGAAATTACGTTCAGCTAAAATTTCGAGCATGGTTTCGCCGACTGCGCCTGTTGCACCAACGACGGCGACGTTATACGTTTTAGTCATTTTTAACTCCGATTTTTCAAAGCAGTCACCACCGCATCACCCATTTCTGAGCAACTCACTTTGGTCATGCCTTCTGAATAAATATCCACCGTGCGAACGTTCGCATCGAGCGCGTCATTTACCGCTTGTTCAATGCGTGCCGCTGCCGCTTCATTGTTGAAGGTGTAACGCAACATCATTGCCGCCGACAAAATTGTGGCTAATGGATTTGCAATGTTTTTGCCTGCAATATCAGGCGCAGAGCCATGAATGGGTTCATACATGCCTTTGCCCGTTTCATTGAGTGACGCAGATGGCAACATACCAATCGAACCTGTGAGCATTGACGCGCAATCTGACAACACGTCGCCGAACAAATTGCTGGTTAAAATCACGTCGAATTGTTTTGGCGCACGGACGAGTTGCATTGCCGCGTTATCAACGTACATGTGTGAAAGTGCAACA
>JBASLW010000209.1:0-2308 GCA_049656545.1 Methylococcaceae bacterium | reverse complement strand
AGTCGGTTCATGACCTTCATTTTCATTTGGGTGTACGCCAACCGTGACGGAAATATCATCGTAATTCGCAACCAATTCCCGCATCGCAGGATAGGCTTCTAAATCAATTGAAATACACAATAAATGTTCGATGTTTTCAGCACGAATGTGCTGCATCAAACATCCGAAATCGTTTTCGTAAGGTTTTAAATCAAGGCGGTCAAGATGACAATGTGAATCGATAAGCATAATTTTCCTTCTTTACATCGTGTAAGTCGGACGACCTGCATCGCGCATTCCGACTAAATAATTTTCTATTTTATTTTTAATGGCAATGTCTTGTTCACCAAATTGCACGCCAATGCCTGCCGAGCGATAACCTTCAGAACCCACAGGTGTTTTCCAAACAACTTTGCCGTTAATTGGGAAACGTTCTGCATCAGACATTAAACTTAATAACATAAAAACATCTGCTCCCAATTCATATTCGCGCGTTGTGGGAATAAAAATCCCGCCATTTTTCACAAACGGCATATAAGACGCATAAAGTGCATTTTTATCTTTTAGCGAAAATGATAATACGCTTTGGTTAGATTGCTCTGCCATGATTTAACTCCGATTCAAAATTGACCACGCGATTAAAATTTCTTCCCATAAAACTTGTTTATTGATTTGTGTTTCGATACGGCGGCGACTTTGCAAAAGTAAATCATAAAATTCATACAATTTTAGCGGATTTACACGCCCCGCAAGTTCACTTAATTCACGTTTAAAATCGGCATGGTATAAATTCTTTGGTGAATTTTGATGACGATAACGCATCACATCAATTACCCACGAACTGACCCAAAAAAGCAACATTGTTTCAGGTAATTTGAGCCATTTTTCAGCAATGATAACAGGATGGTTTTTTTGATTTGCCACCGCTAAAAATTCGGTGAAACAATCGCGTCGTTGTGTCAAATGTTCGTCAGTGGCATATTTTTGAGCGAGAAGTGGTGAGCCTTGCGCGAGATTTAATACGATTTCAGGATTTGACGTTTTTTGTGAAAGCCATTGTAAAACGAGATTTTTTTCAGGCATTGCCATCGTAAATTTTTGGCAACGACTTTTAATCGTCGCAGGCAATTTATTCATGCGATTCGTGACTAAAATTAAAACGGTGCGCTCTGTCGGTTCTTCTAAGTATTTCAAAAACGCATTTGCCGCCGCATTATTCAACGCATCCGCTGGATGAATTAACACCACGCGATAACGCTCAAATTGCGGTTTTAAACTCAATTTTTCCATCAAATTACGAATTTGGGCAATTGTGATATTTTTGCCAACTTCTTCGGGCGTGATGTCCATAAAATCGGGATGCGTATTCGCTTTGAGCAATAAACAACTGTTGCATTTACCACAGGCAAAACCGCCATTTTGAGCATTTTCACAAAGTAATGCGTACATGAAAGTTTGTGCTAAATGCAATTTTCCAATGCCTAACGCTCCGTTAATTAACAAGGCTTGCGGCACGCGACGTTGCGTGACGTAATTTTGCAATTGTTGCCAATCATTTTGTTGCCAAGGGTATAAATTCATCGCAACAACGGACTTAAAACATTAACAATAATTTGTTGAACATCTGCTAACGATTGATTCGCTTTGATAATTTTAATACGTTGCGGATTGATTTCAGCTTGCAACAAATAGGCACGACGCACATCTTCAAAAAACTGCACGGTTTCGGATTCAAATCTATCAAACGCACCACGTTTGCCAGCGCGTTCCATACCGATTTTGACAGGTGCATCAAGTAATATCGTTAAATCGGGGCGCAAATTGCCTTGCACCAAATTTTCTAACCATTCGATATTGCTTACTTTTACGTTTCGCCCACCGCCTTGATACGCATAGGTTGCATCGGTAAATCTATCGCAAATGACCCAATCTCCCCGTGCTAAAGCGGGTTCAATAACGTGTTTTAAATGTTGCGCTCTTGCGGCGAACATCAATAATAATTCGGCTTCTTCGGCAATCGCTTCGCTTTTTTTGTCGAGCAATAACGCGCGTAATTTTTCCGCTAATTTTGTACCGCCAGGTTCGCGTGTGATAATGACGGGGATTTTTCGGGCTTGTAAATACTCAAAAACAAAGGCGACGTTGGTTGTTTTTCCAACGCCTTCGCCACCTTCAAAAGTGATAAATTTTCCTCTGCTCATGTTTTAACCTTGTTTTTCATTTTTGTTTTTCAAAAGCAGAAATCAATCGCGTTGAAAATTTCAATTGATAGTAAGTTCTTTCAAAAACTCAGGCGCAAAATCCGCACCGTTATCCCAACTCAACGTAT
>JBASLW010000208.1:0-5294 GCA_049656545.1 Methylococcaceae bacterium | reverse complement strand
GAAGTAAATCTTTTGCGAATTGCCGTGCTTCTTCGATACTTGAGAAATTCCGCCCTCCCGCAAACAGTTTTTCTCTGAATTGCGGCTTGAGCGTTACATGGTCAACGTGGGGTTTTTCAAAGCTAATACCGTTGTCGAATGTTTTGTAGATTGAGTATGGTGGATTCATGCTTCACCTGTTGCTTTAGCAATGGCAGCACGAGCTTTTTCGAGTTCACCATTTTTAGACATAACAGTGACATTCATCATCCCAATCAACGCCTCAAGCATATCTGGTGCTGCGGCGATTAGGTTTGCATTAGCTTCTCGTTCAATCGATTTTGATTCATCATCCATTTCGCAAGGATATACGGATGCAACCATATTGTTTCCTGAAAATACTGACCCTGTCGTGAAGTTTGAAACGCTCCAAGGGGCTGGTGTGTGATTACTCATGCTCGATTCTCCCCGCCAAAAGCATTTAGTAACGATTGCAAAAATTCAGATATTTCAGCCGACATAATCATAAAATCCGCATCAAACTGTTGTTCGTAGGTTTCTGATTCAAATTCACTTACTTTTTGCTGCACCAAATCTAAGAAATTAACGCGGGTGATTCTCAAGTTTTCATCAAGTAAAAACGAAATTCTGTCATTCCAACTCAACGCCAATTTGATGACTTGTTTTCCTGTATCGAGGTGATTTTTAATTTCAGGCAGCCATAAATCTTGGCGTTTGAATCGTGCGATACTTCCGCCTTCTTCGGGTGCGCGTAATTCGCATTCATCGTCAATTACAAATCCACGCGGTACATTGTTAAGTCCATGCGGCACATTTTCATGTTGCAACCAGTTTGTCATTTCAAGCACAGGTTTTAACGTGGTGTTCAACGGAATAGCAGGTAATCCGCCCAACGTTTTACGCAACGTGCTTAGTAAATCTTCGGCTTTACCCAATGACGCGCAGTTGATAACAATGAAATCATTTTTAACGTCGATGTAAGCATAGGCTTTGCTCGAATGCGTAAATGCTCGCGGCAACAATTCAAAAATCAAATTATCTTTAAGTTCAGTGCGTGCTTTTTTTCCAAGTTTATGACCTTCTGCCTGTTCAATTTCTTCAATTTTCTCTTGTAACATTTCATTGATAACAGTTGCAGGCAAAAGGCGTTCTTCTTTTTTCAAGCAAATCATCATGCAATCGTTTGATTGAAACACTAAGTTTTCTTCAACTGGTGCAGTCCAACCCATGCTAAATGCTTGTTGTCCTGTGCATGATGTAAATTTTAACGCTGCCAATTTTTCAGCAAGTTCTTCTGCTGATAGCTGGAATTTTTCAACCAAACGAAATACCGCTAAATTTGGGTTTAGTTAGAATATGGCGATAGTCTGAATAAGTTTAGATTTTATCTGAAGGCATCAAATTTTTGATTTTTGATGCCAGTCAAAAATTTAAGGCTGTATTTGATGAGAAAGCTGTGATGCAATTGCGCTGAGTGTTTCATTTCGCATAAGCCATTCAGCTTTTAATTGAGTGCTGCGGCGTAATCTATCGATAATATCAACGTCGTACTCGTCAGCAAAAATTAACTCTGCAATTTCAGTTTGCATTATTTCTTTTTGTTCAAGGGACTTGATAAACATCAAATCAATATACGGTAGTAATTTGTATTGCGCCCATTCTGCTAAATTGGCATCGGTAAAATTTTTTCTGAAATTCTTTTTACTTGGTTTATAGCCTGTTGTTTTCTTGCGTTGAGCGACTAACCATTGATTAAAATCCGATTTTATTTGCTCATCACTTGCCATTAAATCAACCAACACATTTGCAAATCCATACGTTTCAATTTCGTATAAGTTGCAAATTTCATCGTAAGGCATCGTGTCTGAAATCAGTGGCGCGTCCTCATCAAAATAAATCTCATCACCTGATTTTAATCGCGCCAACACAGCGTTTAATTTTTCATTATTGAAAGCATCAATCAAAACGTGCGCGGGTGTTCCCATAACAGACGGACGAACCAATTTGTTTAAATAATGGCTTTCCCATTCCTGCTCATCAAAATTATCGATAATCGGATTCTGTTTAATGCGCTCTGCAAATTCTTCTACATCATCTAATCTGTATTTCATATCGCTGCGAATCGATAATTGTTGATACCACTGCTTTAAATCAAATTTGTTTAACACGCGATATTTTTTTAAATCAAACCAGCTTGTTTCTAATTTAGTCATGCGTCATGTTGTGTGAGAAATTTAATACATTGTTCAACTGCAATTTTTTCATTTTTGATACCAATAACAAAATTTTTTAAATCCGCCGAATCAAAATATATATTTCCATTTTTTTTAATGGAGTTTAGCCATTCCCAAAACTCCTCACTTTCATAACGAGCTAGGCATGATTCTCTTAGCTCACTTGCTTCTTTGTAAAATTCTGGGATTTCTACTTTAGAATTGAACCATTGTATAAGTTTGTTAAATAAATCATCAGGCGCGGTATCGATTGAATTTTTTATTTCTTTTAAAAGCGATAATGACTTTATTACGGGAATATAATGAGAAACAAACATTTCACAAATTGAATGAAAATCAAGCAGTAAATTCTGTGCAAGAAACTCATGGTTATCGTTGATAATTCTCCCATGAGCTACGTTATTTCTAATAATTGGAAACTTAAATGCAAAGTATTCATAAAAATAACAAAACGACATTTTGTCTTTAATGCGTATAAGTTTATCGTTTAGAGGCTTGCCATCTATAGCGGATTCATCGATGCCCAAAGCTAAACAAAAATCATTAAATAACCCTTCAATTTGAAGCGGAACAATGTAGTTAAAAGTCATGAAATCTCCATTTTCATAATGCGTCAAA
This sequence comes from Methylococcaceae bacterium, assembly GCA_049656545.1. Taxonomy (GTDB): domain Bacteria; phylum Pseudomonadota; class Gammaproteobacteria; order Methylococcales; family Methylomonadaceae; genus UBA10906. The sequence continues at coordinate 2,442 of JBASLW010000208.1, read as the reverse complement.
AGCGTGCCAAAAAGTTCTTTTCTATCATGCAAAAAATGACTTTGTGAAAACAATGCTTTTGTTTTTTCAATTATTTCGTATTTTTTAATATACCATTTTGCAAGTTCATCAAATTTAGATGGTTCATTTTTAAGTGAACATAATTGTTCAAATCTTTCTGGTTCAGAATCTGCGTCAATATAAAAAAATTTATGAGAAAATTCATCAAAATCATTTATATCAAAAGATTCAAAATAATCAATATAACCGTTATATTGCCAAAATCTTTTTTGTGCGTAACGATATGGCGTAGGGCAATATGGGTACAAAATAGCAGAATGTTTAATAGATTTCTTTACCGCTAAATTTCTAATTTTTTCCCCAGTTAAAAATGTAATTATTTCTTTTTTTGCAGCGATGTTTTTATTTTTATAATGTTCAATCATTTTAAAAAGACAAAAATCTTCATCTTGTAATCGCTGCTCGTCATTTTTTGTTTTAGCGTTTAGTTTTTTTTCTTCAGCTTCTAATTTTTCCAATTCTTTATCTATTAAATTGATGTCTTGTATTGCTAAAAAATACAAATCAGTCAATGTTTCTCGCGGCAATTTTTCTAATCCTAATCCGAGTTTGTCATTGTCATTAAAAATGAACTGATAAAATTCTTGTTCATTTACAGGCAAATTACGTCGATTTGTCTTTTCTTTATATTTGTCAAATAGCGTTTGAAAATTAGCAGAACGAGCGTCAAAGTCTAAAAACTCGCTCAAAAAATTTTTTACTAAAACTTCTTTTGATTTTGCTTCACAACAGTAATAACTATTCAGCGTTGCATCTTTAGCCTTTTGTTCATCGTCATAAACTTTTCTTTGTTCTTTTGTCATTCTCAAGTTAGATAATTTCACCCCGCAAACGCCTCTCTCAAAACCGCCTGCATCAACTGCTGTGCATAGCTTTTGCGCTCGGTGACTTGTAGTTCAAGTGCATTGACAGATTCAAGCAAGCGGTCAACCCGTTCAACGATGGCGTTTTGTTCGGCTAGTGGTGGAAGTGGAATTATTGCGTTAATTATTTTTGCTAATGTCACACGAGTTATTGCAACTCCAGCCATGTTATCTCGTATTGAGTTATAAAACGTTGGGCTTCTCATTGCATACATTAAGAAAAAATTTAGAAATAAAGGTTTTAATAATGCAACGCTTGAAAGCATACTAAATTGTTCTGTTAGATTGTTAACTGTAACAATTCCTGTAGTAGCTCCATCTTTTATGTACAAAATATCACCGAATTCTGGATTACATCTTTTGTATATTTCTTCGTGGAAATCTGAATTAACGTATGTCACATTGTTTAAATCTACACCATCATTTTTGATATTTTTTGCAGTGATATATTTGTAATTTCCAAATGATACGTTTGGGGGTGAGTGATGAGTTCCATCTGTAATTTTTGAACAAACATCCCCCAATCTCACCCACACCCAACCATCAGGCAAAGCAAACGGCACATCATCAGGGTTAATCGGTGCAAGCGGTTTGTCTTTTTTGATTTTCCCGTCAGCCATCAATTTTTGTTTTTCGGCTTTAATCGTTTCCAGCAATGCCTGTGCATCATGGTCGGGATTGCCTTTTTGAACAGGATTTTTAACGCGCCAATCTGCCGTGAGTTTGCCTTCAATCGCTTCTTGCAGAATGGCTTGGCGGAGTTGGGTTAGGTAGGTTTGTTGGTTTTCGTGTTCAAGATTTAATTTCGATGTGAAGTCAGAAAACGTTAAAAATCGTTTTGATATTTCTGCCTGCAATTCTTGGCTTGCTAATGGAATTTCATATTCCAAAAATTCTTTGGCTCTAATTGATGAATAATTTGTACTGCCTTTAGCTTCGATTTGGTTTTGAATGTAATCGGTGCTAATCAACGTTTCAAAATAATTTTGAGAGATTTTATTTTTGTCGAGTTCATAAAGGTAATAATGACTGCTAACAATCGCGCCTTCCAATTCGTCGGGAATAAATCCATAACCGCCGAATTTTGCGTCCATTTCAGCGACAATTAAATCACCTGATTTACAAACTTGTTGTTTCTTCGTTTTGATTTCATGCCCGAATTGTTTGCCCCTGAGTAAAACGCCGCGACGATGCAATCTTACTCGGCAAAGTTTGTATTCAGTATCATCATCAATTTTAATGCTGCCTTTTTTATGTGTTAGCACTTCGCTGAGTTTAACTTTTTGCCATTCGCTCACGATTGTTCCTCTTTCGGCATAGCAATTTGATTTTTTTGGCGTTCTATTTTCATGTGTAGAAACTCGATAAAATCAATAACCGTTTGTTGTTCTCTTTCTGGCAAACTAAAAAACAGTTCAACGAGTTCTTCAGGTGATACGGTCATTGCGCTAATTCCTGAGCATATTTTTTCAAGGCTTCATTCATCAAGGTTTGATAATTTCCGCCTAATCGTTCAGCC
>JBASLW010000207.1:0-2590 GCA_049656545.1 Methylococcaceae bacterium | reverse complement strand
CATACCTACTGCAAGACATTTGTTGTGTTCTTGCTCTGAATTCGTTGCAATCAGCGCAATAATTGGTGTTTTAATGCCTTGCAAACGAATATGTGCTACCGCGTCATAACCATCCATCACAGGCATTTGGCAATCCATAAACACTAAATCATATTGCATTGTATTTAGCCATGTTATCGCTTCAACACCATTTTCAGCGACATCTGGCGTAATCCGAAAACGTGCTAAAGCAGCACAAATGACTTTTTGGTTAATCACATTGTCTTCAACAACTAAGATACGCTTTTTACTGAAATCGGTGTAATCAATTTCTGAATGAATCGTTGTCAATAATTTTGGTGTATGTGTGAGAGTATTCCACAATGCTTCAAATAATTGCGTCACACGAATTGGTTTAAAAACACAATGAAAAAAACCGAGCTTTTGCCGTTCGATTTCATCAAGTGATTCACTTGATGACAATAATAAACGGGGCGTGTGACTCAGAAGTGGATTTGAGTTCATTGCTTTTGCCAACTCACAGCCATTTAAATCAGGCAATTTCAAATCCATAATTACCACGTCATAAATTTGATTATTTAACGCTGCAATTTCTAATTGTAATAACGCCGATTTCCCTGAGTTTTCTTCTTGCACATGACATTTCCACGCTTGTAAATGCGTAGCAATAATTTCTCGACTGGTCGTGTTGCTATCGACAAGTAGGACATGAAGTCCTTTTAAATAATCAGGAAAACCTTGTGGTTGTTGTGTCACAATTTCTAAGGGCAAATCAACAAAAAATATCGTGCCTTTTTCTAATTCACTTTCAACACTGATTGAACCGTTCATCATTTCAACCAGACCGTGACAAATCGAAAGCCCCAAACCCGTTCCACCAAAATGCCGTGTTGTTGAGTTGTCAGCTTGAATGAAAGGAGAAAATAATTGCACTTTTTGCTCGTTGCTTAATCCAATTCCCGTATCTTTAACTTCAAAATGACAATGAATTTGCCCATCAATGCCAACAAGTTTGTTGACCTTGACATTAACTTCGCCTTCTTTCGTAAATTTAAGAGCGTTACCGATTAAATTCGTTAAAATTTGCCGTAATCGGGTTGGGTCGCCATACCATAACCTTGGGAAATTAGGCGGAATAAAACACGTTAATTCAATAGAACGTTTTTTTCCTCGATTCCAAAGCAATGCACACACTTCTTCAACTAATAAAGGTAAATCAAATTCAATATGTTCGAGTGCGACTTTATTTGCTTCAAGTTTTGAGAAATCTAAAATGTCATTCAAAATGACAAGCAATGATTCTGCGGAATGGGCGGCTGTATTTAAGATGTCGAATTGTTCTGATGTTAAAGGTGTATCACGCAATAAATCGAGCATGCCTAAAATACCATTCATCGGCGTGCGAATTTCATGACTCATATTTGCTAAGAATTGTGATTTGATTTCAGCTGTTTTAATCGCTGTATCATGTGCTTTTGTTAATGAAATTTGAGCTTGCTCTTGCAATAATGCCAATGCCATCATTTCGCCAACCTGTTTTAGCATGGAAAGTCGGGCTTGATTTTGAATTGGCTGTGTGTCGGTATATAAAAACAAAATCCCTAAAACCTGACCTGCGTAAGCGATTGGCACAATATAATGTCCATGCGAAATTTGATTTTCAAATTTAGTTGCATCGTTAGAATCACAAAAACAAGCATTCACAATAGTGACATCAGTTGAAAGTGCCGCATTACCACAAATTCCTGCCCCAATCGCAATACGTTGTTTTCGGTCGATAAATTCTTGCGTAAAACTGCCGTGTAACAAAAATAAATCCAAAAATTTTTCATCCAAATTTTTGATAAAGATGCCGCCTTTGCGTTGTATGTTAAACGTGTTTAATTCAAAAAATAGCGTGAGTAAATCGGTAAATCGTTTTTTTAATGGCTGTTGCCGTTGCAATACATCCGTCATTTTTAATTGCGCGGCCTTGTCGGCATTTTCGCTTTGTAAATGTTCTTCTCTTTCAACGTTAAGCGTAATGTCACGTTGAATTTGAACATAACCGTTTAATTTTCCATTTTCTTTTAGAATTGGCGTGATACTAATTGCTGCCCAATAATCAACAATGACACTTTCTGAAATTTGCCGCCGATTAAGCAAACGCCCTGACCATGGCAAACGATTTTTTAACGTATTTGCCATTTCAGTCAACGTTTTTGGATGACTATTTTGACTGTTTAACACCTTTAATTTTTTACCAATCAATTGTTCAGGAGTCCAACCACTTAAACGACAAAAGGCAGGATTCAAATAGTTAATCACACCTTTTTCATCGGTCATTAAAACCATTTCGGTACTGGCTTCCAATGCTTTTTTAAAAGTCACTAATTTCAATTCGTAATTTTTTTGTTCTGTAATATCGCGGCGAATTGACAGATATTGTTCAATTTCCCCTTGTTGATTTAACAACGGTTCAATTGTGCTATCCACCCAATACAATTCGCCATTTTTACGGCGATTACAAAATTGTCCGCGCCATGTTTTAGCCGCTGAAATCGTTTGCCAAACCTCCGCCATAAAGGTTTTATCGTGATAACCTGAATTG
>JBASLW010000206.1:0-3030 GCA_049656545.1 Methylococcaceae bacterium | reverse complement strand
AGATAGAGGGTATGATATGACCCACAAAGATCTTGAAATATATTTTTCTTCATTTAATGATGCTAAAAAATTTAGAAATGATGTATTAAAACTATTAGATTGAAAAAGGCAGATCCCAGTCATAAGTGCAACGGGTAAAGAAACTTGAATCTGCCAGACATCAGGCAGATGTTGAAAATATTCAAAAATAGTAACGTTATTGAGATTTAAAATGAGAAAGTCAGTTTTAACTGTGTTGGCACTTCCAACTCTACTTATAACATCAATATCACTCAGTGCAGTTGCTAGTGTAGATTGTAATAAAAACACTCTTCTTGTTCATACAGTTTGTAATGATGAAGAATTCGCTGAACTCTATTATAAGGTAAATAAAGAAGATGGAAAAGCCTTTAAAAATGCCTCGGAAGATTTATATAGCAATGCCTCAACACAAGAGCTTGATGAACATAGTAATTTTATTAGAACTTGGATAAATTGCGAAGACAAGGAATGCTTAAAAAAAACTTATGCACTACGTCTTGAACAGTTAATTAATTTTAATGCTAAATTTGAAAACAAAGATGGAATAAATTTTAAAGATTTGCAATTAGGTATGAATAAGGAAACTATACCATCCAAAATAAAATTGATTAAAGGCTCAAAAATGTCTAGTTTCGATGATGCCTTTGAATTCACAGATGGAAATCATAATAAAATAGATATTTATGGCATGAGTTTTGATGTGAAATTTGTTATTAGAGGTGATAACACTGTTAAATGTATTACATATACTGCTAAAGAAGCAAAAGATATAAGTGAAAATACATTAGTTGAGTTATCAAAAGTTTTGACATCAAAATCATTAAAGAAAAGAATGATGAATAATTATCAAAATGGGCTGTTGAGTACCATTATTTTAGAAAATACTGAAATTAACAAAGGAATTAAAGATGATTTCAGAATCATTTACGGCAATGAAAATGCTTCGTTTAACAAAAATGAAATTATTATTCAACTATTATTAGAAGAAGCAGATGCAAAGGCAGTATCTGAAAATGAAATAGCTACGGCGACAGAAAAAGACATTCCGTTCAAAATGGAATTTAGTTGTACTAAAGAGTTGGAAACTAGATTACCATCGATTGTAAGTGGTCTTTCTATTCCACCTGTTCCAAACCTCATAACTCATGATCATTATGATGTTGATTACAAGAATGGTAATCTTTTCATATTAGAAAAGCATTTCAGTAAAAAAGTCGGAGAGCTTGAGTATAAACAAGGTCAGGGCATCATATTTGACAATCCAAATTATGAAATAGAAGCAAAATCTATAACAGAGATTAGCATTGGTAAAGACGAATTGGGACTTCAAAGGGGATCGGGATTGCTTTTTTTACTAGATGGTTGCTACTACGTTAATATCTATGGGGCTTTTAAAGATAATCCAGAATTTAGTCCTGGTGGTCGTTGGGTATTCTCTGAAAACATAGATGATTTAAATAAACTAAAGAATAAATTACTATCCATCAATAAAAACATTAAAGTGGTCGAAAAGTAGTAATAGACCAAAGTAGTTGAATCTGAAATTTTTCAAAATTAAAAATAACATTACAAGGAGATGCAATATGAAAAAATTAGTTTTAACTATGGTGGTATTATCCACTTCAGTTATGACATCGGGATGTGGCATATACAGTAATTACAGTGCTCAACAAGAGTACAAAGATGGTTTACTTGCGGATAGAGCAAGAACTCAAGAAAGAAAAGCAGAAAAAAAAGCCAGAGATAATTTTTTAGCAAAAAATTGTCAAACAACACCAGATAGTCGATTTATAAATAATCAAAATGGAACAGTGAGTGATACCAAAACAGGCTTGATGTGGAAAATGTGCAGTGAAGGACAAACAAGCAGTGATTGCAGTATGGGTTCTGCTAAATATTATAATTGGCAAAACGCATTGCAACAGGCAAAATCAGTTAATAACATTGGTGGTTTTGCGGGTTATAAAGATTGGCGTGTCGCGAATAAGCAAGAATGGGGTTGGATTTTAGAACTAGGACAGTGTTTTGAAGCTATATTTCCTAACATACCTCCTGGCGTTTTTTGGTCTTCCTCGTCTGCTGCTGACGATAGTAACAAAGCGTGGGTTGTCCAATTCGGTTTAGTGAAATCAGCCTACGCCGGAAAGTACAACTCCGGTCTCGTTCGATTGGTACGAGGTGGACAATAATTTTGCATTTTTTGTTTTGCGTTTGTTGAGTAGTTACGAAGTTTCACATAATGCCGTTATATCAAATTGGGTAAATGTGGTTATTTGGGATGTTGAGATGCTAAAAGTGCTTTGAGTTTTTCGATTTCTGCTTTAGCGTCATCCCTTTCTTTTCTAACAGAATCCATTTCAACAGTAATTTGTTGTTCACGCATTCTAGCCATTTGTAATTCTTCTTGAATGGTACTTTGTTCACGAATGAAGTTCTGACGTGCTTGGTAGGCATGATAATCACGTTCTTTTTCTGAAAATTGACGTAGTGTATTCATAGCTTGTCTCATTTCTTCTGTAATCATCCAATCGGGTAATTGTGTTTCATCATCTAATGATTCACCTTCTTTGAAAAATTGTAACCAACGTTCCCTTTCATTTTCGATATGGGACGCATGGAACTTTTCAATTTCTAATAATAAAATTGCACCATGTTCAACTAATACCTGTCCTTCTTCATCCCTAAGTTTGTAAGTGTGCAGATAATTATTGTCGGTCTTGATAAGGTTTTTACCCAGCAACCAAATTGAAAATGTCGGTTTGAGTTGCAGATAATTCTTACCATCTTTTAATTGCTGACTATAAATATCAGACCAGCCATAAATAATTCTGGATGGCAGATTGTCATAACAGAGCAATTGAATTTCAATTTGATAGATTCTGTCTTTATTGTCTCGAGCTTTAACATCAACAATACTCAACTTATCATCAAGAAATTCTTTGTCATTGTAAGGATTCAGAATTTCAACACTGGTAATCGGTTCGGGCAATTCTGCATTCAGTACAGCAT
>JBASLW010000205.1:0-4140 GCA_049656545.1 Methylococcaceae bacterium | reverse complement strand
TTCGAAAAAGACATGATGGGTGGTAACAGACAATGGATTCCATTAAAATTAAATGCTTCTGGTGTTATGCCAATTATCTTTGCCCAGGCAATTATGTTTATTCCTGCTGCCGTGGCGGCGTTGTCAAAATCAGAAGCTTCACAATCAATCGTTAGTGCTTTTAGTAATATGTTCGGATTTTGGTATAATTTTGTTTTTGCAACTTTAATCGTTGTATTTACTTTCTTCTATACCGCAATCACTGTTCCTACTAACAAGATGTCTGATGATTTAAAAAGAAGTGGTGGTTTTATTCCAGGTGTTCGACCAGGAGTTGAAACTTCTGACTTTCTAGACAAAGTGATGTCTTTGATCACATTTCCAGGCTCTTTATTTCTTGCTTTGATAGCTGTGTTCCCAGCCATTGTAGTTAGTCTTATGGATGTTCAGCAATCTTGGGCAATGTTTTTTGGAGGAACATCATTGATAATTATGGTTGGTGTCGCAATTGATACTATTCAGCAAATCAATTCATACTTGTTGAACAAACATTATGATGGATTAATGAAAAGTGGTAAAAATAGAAAAGCAGTAGCTTAATCTTATGGCAAAACAATCAGCAATAGAGCAAGACGGAGCAATAATTGAAGCATTGTCAAATGCAATGTTCCGTGTTGAGTTAGAAAATGGACATATAGTAATTGCTCATATATCTGGAAAAATGCGTATGCATTACATCAAATTATTACCTGGTGATAAAGTGAAACTGGAAATGAGTCCTTACGATTTGTCAAAAGCAAGAATTACTTATAGATATTAAAGATATTCAAAATGAAAGTAAGAGCATCAGTTAAAAAAAGAAGTGCCGAGTGCAAGATTGTACGAAGAAAAGGCAGATTATACGTAATCAACAAAAAGAATCCTAGATTTAAACAAAGACAAGGATAGTTATGGCAAGAATAGCAGGGGTAGACATCCCAAAAAACAAAAGAGGAGTTATCGCTTTAACCTATATCTTCGGAATCGGTAGAAGTAGAGCAGTTGAGATTTTAGAAAAAGCTCAAGTTAGCCAAGATACAAAAGTGCAAGATTGGAATGATGATCAAATCGGAGCAATTCGTGATGCTGTGTCATTTTTCAAAATTGAAGGTGAACTACGTTCAGAAGTTTCCTTAAACATCAAACGTTTAATGGATATTGGATGTTATAGAGGTATCCGTCATAGATCTGGTCTTCCATTAAGAGGACAAAGAACTAAGAACAACTCTAGAACAAGAAAAGGGAAAAGAAAAACTGTTGCCAACAAGAAAAAAGCAACTAAATAATAAGTAATATGGCTAAAGCAACTACAAAAAAACGTAAAGTTATCGTTGAATCAACGGGTGAAGCTCATATTAGTGCCACTTTTAACAACATCATCATTTCTTTGACAAACAAAAAAGGTGATGTTATTTCTTGGTCTTCAGCAGGTAAAATGGGTTTCAGAGGTTCTAAAAAGAACACTCCGTATGCAGCTCAAATGGCAGCAGAAGATTGCAGTAAAGTAGCGTTAGAAGCTGGACTTAAAAAAGTAAAAGTGTATGTAAAAGGACCAGGAAACGGACGTGAGTCTGCTATCCGTTCTTTGCATAACGGTGGAATTGAAGTGACTGAGATCATCGACGTTACTCCAATGCCTCACAACGGATGTCGTCCTCCAAAAAGACGTAGAGTTTAATACTCAAAACAATTTATAGTATAACCTAGATTGAACAACGATTATCGAAGGATAAGACCTGAATTCATAATCTCAATCTTAAACAATTTAAAATGGCAAGATATACTGGTCCTAGTACAAGAATCGCACGTAAATTCGGCGAAGCAATTTTCGGAGACGATAAAGCTTTCGAAAAAAGAAATTACCCTCCTGGACAACACGGGATGGCTAAAAAAAGAGGAAAAAAATCTGAGTATGCTGTTCAGTTGATGGAAAAGCAAAAAGCTAAATATTCTTATGGAATTTTAGAAAAACAATTCAGAAATTTATTCGAAAAAGCATCAGCTACCAAAGGTGTTACTGGTGAAGTTTTATTACAATTGTGTGAAGCAAGATTAGATAACGTGGTTTATAGAATGGGTATCGCTCCTTCTAGAAGAGGTGCTCGTCAAATCGTATCTCACAGACACGTTACCGTAAATGGTGAAGTTGTTAATATTCCTTCTTACCACCTTAAGCCTGGTGATAAAGTTGCTGTTCGTGAAAAATCTAAATCATTAGAAGCTATCGAACGTTCTTTATCAAATTCAAGTCATGTTTATGAATGGATTACTTGGAACAATGAATTAAAAGAAGGTACTTTCGTTTCTGTACCGGCTAGACTTCAAATTCCAGAAAACATTAAAGAACAATTAATCGTAGAGTTGTACAACAAATAATAATTGACTTAGTCGAAATTTATGGCAATATTTAATTTTCAGAAGCCCGATAAAGTTATCATGATCGATTCAACCGATTTTGAAGGTAAATTCGAATTTAGACCTTTGGAACCTGGTTATGGATTGACGGTTGGTAACGCACTTAGAAGAGTTTTGCTTTCAGCATTAGAAGGTTATGCAATCACGTCGGTTCGCATCGAAGGTGTAGATCATGAGTTTTCTACTATCTCAGGAGTTGTTGAAGACGTTACCGAAATTATTCTTAATCTTAAACAAGTACGTTTCAAACGTCAAATCGAAGATATAGATAATGAATCAGTTACTATTTCGGTTACTGGTAAAGATCAATTGACAGCTGGTGATTTCCAGAAATTTATTTCAGGTTTCCAAGTTTTGAACCCAGAACTTGTTATCTGTAATTTAGATCCTAAAATCAAACTACATTTCGACCTAACAATCGAAAAAGGTAGAGGATATGTTCCTGCTGAAGAGAACAAAAAACAAAATGCTGCAATCGGGACTATATTTACTGACTCTATTTTTACTCCGGTAAAAAATGTTAAGTATGCTATTGAAAACTTCCGTGTAGAGCAAAAAACAGATTATGAAAAATTGGTTTTTGAAATCAAAACCGATGGTTCAATCAATCCAAAAGATGCCCTTACTGAAGCTGCCAAAGTTTTGATTCACCACTTTATGTTGTTCTCAGACGAAAGAATTACTCTTGAGGCTGACGAAATCGCACAAACAGAATCCTATGACGAAGAGTCATTGCACATGAGGCAATTGCTTAAAACTAAGCTTGTTGACATGGATCTTTCTGTAAGAGCATTAAATTGCTTAAAAGCGGCTGAAGTTGATACACTTGGAGATTTAGTATCTTTCAATAAAAATGACCTAATGAAATTCCGTAATTTCGGTAAAAAATCTTTAACTGAACTAGATGAACTAGTGGCAATTAAAAATTTGAACTTCGGAATGGATTTAGCAAAATACAAATTAGATAAAGAATAATCTAAACCTTCAAAGGTTTAAATTTACATAGCAATGAGACACGGAAAAAAATTCAATCACTTAAGCAGACAGACTGCACATAGAAGTTCTATGTTGGCTAATATGGCTTGTTCTCTAATCGAGCACAAACGTATTAACACTACTGTTGCTAAGGCAAAAGCGCTTAAACAATTCGTTGAGCCATTAATAACAAAATCTAAAGCTGACACGACTCACAATCGTCGTATCGTTTTTGGATACTTACGTAGCAAATATGCCGTAACTGACTTGTTCAGAGACGTGGCTGCTAAAGTAGGTGACCGTCCAGGTGGATACACTCGTATCATTAAAGTTGGAAATCGTTTAGGAGATAATGCTGATATGGCAATGATCGAATTGGTAGATTTCAATGAACTTTACAACGGAGGTAAAAAAGAAGTTAAAAAAGCAAAAAGCCGTCGTGGTGGGAAAGCTAAGAAAGCAGATGAAGCTGTTGAAGCTGCTCCAGTTGCTGAAGTTGAAGCACCAGCTGCTGAAACTGAAACTCCATCAGAGTCTGCTGAATAATTATGAAGATAATCATTCAATAAAAATTAAGGATAAACTTTTGTTAGTTTGTCCTTTTTTTTTGGTTTTTTGGAGCAGAAATTCAGGGTTTACAATAACTATTCTTCCCGCTTTACGTTGCAAACGAAGTTCACTGAACTCCTATGAAAATAGAAGCTAAGTGAAGTAATCGGGGCTAGTTAGAAC
>JBASLW010000204.1:0-22038 GCA_049656545.1 Methylococcaceae bacterium | reverse complement strand
GTTGTTGAGGTTGTAGGTTTAGCAACACAAACGTTATTTTTCAAAATTTCAGTATCAAGACACGTTGGCACAACAGGTTTAGCGACACAAACATTGTTTTTTAGCACTTCCGTATCAAGACACGTCGGTGGCGGTGGATTGATACACGCAGTTTGTGCCGCGTTTAAAATTTTAGGCGCAACACACGTTGGCGGTGCAGGCGTAATACACGCATCTTTTGTGGAATTCAAAACTTGTCCATTGGTACACGTTGGCGCAGGTGTAATGCACGCGGTTTTTGCAGTATTTAAAACTTGTGGCAATGTACAGGTTAATGCGGGTGTTGTTGATGCCGCTAAAAATGTTTTTAATCCAGATAATGTTCTTTTATCTTGGTTGTAAGCCGTTTTCGCGGCGGCTTTTAAATTTCCTTTATCCGCTGTATTCAGATTTGCATTTGTATGACAACCTGTACACGTTGGATAAACATTGAGTGAAAACGCAATTGATTCGGTTGCAAAAACAGGCGTTGCATTAAATGCCATCCAGCCTAAAACGCTGGCAGTGATAATTTTCTTTTTCATAAGTAATTCCTAATAAATTTTAAAATGTGTAAAAAATAGAATTTAACGAAAAAGAAAAATTGGTGGCGCACGCGGTGAGGCAAGATTAAAAAAACGAAATTTAGTGTGTGGCGCGATTTTGTTACGAATTCGCCGCAAACTTCCTAGTGTAATGACAATAAAAAACAGCGATAAAACAAAAATGTTTAGTAGCGGTTCATTTTTTAAAATTTGAGGTTTAGTTTTGATACCTGTAGCAATTGTGACAACTTCATCGTTTTGCGTAGCGGCAACAAAAACAGGCGAATTTTGGTCAAGTAATGTGTTGATTTGTTCAAATTCAGGCAAATGAAAAATACCGTCAAAATCACTGCCATTTTTATGCGCGTGAATCAGTGGTGCGGCTATTTGTAGCAGCATCAACAAAACACTTAATCCATAACGCATAAAAGAAATCATAAAAAATTACTCAGCATTCAAAACCGCAATCATTTTCTCAGTCGCTTGATAATCTGTGCCAGACCATAAAACCGTCCCATCTGCTTTTAAAATTGCAAAATATGGCAAACCAATTTTCAACTGACGATGCTCGGGATTTTCCCGAAATTTTTCAAATTCAGGTTCTTTATCGACAAGTTTGACCGCAATGGCTTTGGTTCGTAAAGCTTCATTTAATGCCGCATTGGTTTCAGTTGATTTTTTAAACTCGATACAATTCGCACACCAGCTTGCGTAAAAATCGATAAAAATCGGTTTGCCTGTTTGTTGCGAAAGTTTTTGCGCGGCATCAAAACTGCGATACCAATCAATGCCCGCCTCGGTTTCAACTAATGAATTTGCATTTGCGCCGCTTACAATTTCAGTTGCACACGCGCTTTGAATCGGCGATTTTAAAATCGGCAAATGCCCAAAACCAGCCACGATTAACCACGCGCCAATCAGCATTGAAATCACGCCAATAAAATGGATAAATTTGTGATTCGGTTGTGCATCCGAAGGTAATAAACTCAATACGTTACAATGCACAACGCTAATCCAAATGGCAACAACACCTAACGCTAAAATTAACGTTGTTTGCGAATCCACACCAAAAACTCCCATCGCTTTGTTCAAATAACTGTAAGCAAAATACAAAATTAGGAAGCCAAAAGCATATTTGATTTTATTCATCCAATAACCTGCGCGAGGCAATTTTTTGAATTTCACCACGCTAACTAAAAAGAATGGCAACCCCACGCCTAAACCAAAGCCTGCCATCATGAAACTGCCTTGCAACGAAATCGTAAATTTATCGGCAAAGGTGAGCGTTTGATTGATTGCCGCAAGCGCGGCAGCTTTATCCGCGATATTGTCGGCAACTTGCAAAAGTAAGGCAAAAACAATCGGACCTACGCAAGGCGAAATCACTAATCCTGCAACGCTACCCATTAAAAATGTACCAGCTAAACCACCTACATTTGACGATTTTTGGTCTAAATGATGAACTTCGTTTTGCATAAAACCGAGTTCGTAAAAACCCAATAATGCAATCGCAAAGAAAGTGAAAAATAACGCAAAGGCTAAATTCACCCAACCTGATTGCATAAACGTATTAAACGCACCGCCTGTCATACCTGCCATTAAACCAAGCAACATATAAGTACAAACAATGCCAATGACATAAATGAGCGCGTGTTGTTTTTCTTTTGCCGCAATGCCATTCGCCCGACCGACAATAAACATCGACGTAATCGGCAACATAGGATAAACACAAGGCGTTGCAACCGATAACATTCCAGCGAGCAACATTAAGCCAAACATAATCAAAACGTTTTCTTTGTTATTTTTGAACAGATTTAAAAGTTGGTCAGTGAAACTCTCTGATGTTTCGATTTTTGCGGCTGAACTTGTGGAAAATTTCAAATCAACCGAAACTGTTTGTGGACGAAAACATTGATGCGTGACATCGTTGCAAATCTGATATTTTACCGAAAGTGGCACAGTTTCGGAATTTGCAGAACCTGAAATGGTTAACAAGAATTCGCCTGTATTGCGTAAAACTGTCGCTTTAACTTCGCTGTCGTAAACACCAGCAGGTTTTTTTAAGTCATCAATTTTCAAACCCGAGCCTGCCAAACTGCCATTTGTATCAAATGAAATCGGAATATACATTTGCTCATCGCCTTTATCTAAATAGGCGTGATGCGCTGCTGGCACGGTGAAAGTGATTTCAAATTGTGCAGGCGAATTCGTTTTTAATGTTTTAACTTGAATATCAGCGGTTGGCGCGTCTGCAAAAGCAAATGACATCACGCTTAACCACAACGCGAAAATAGGAAAAAGTTTATTCATTTTAGAATTTCAAATTAAGCGAAGCATTGACAAGGTAATAACTAAAATCAGCAAAATCGCCTGAATTATTATTACCTAATTGATAGGATGTGCTGTGATCGTAGTATTCCACGCCCGCTTGCAATTTTACTTGCTCAACGGATTTATGCGGTTTCGAGAACGTTTTGGCAATTTTTAAACCACCTGAAATTGCGCCAAATCCTGCCAAGCGATAATCACTTGAATAGGCTCTGTAATCGCTTTTTTCTCCTGAAAAAACAGGCGCGTAAAAATCTGCGCGGTCTTGAGAATAATATCTAAAACGCGGAATAATTTGCCAATCTGCCACAATCGGTTGATGCCAACTTAATTCAGTCGTGTGCGAGTTAATTCCCCAATCGTCTAATGTAAAACGGTAATCTGCATGTAACGCCGCATTATTTAAGCCGTCAAAATGGCGAACATATTGCGCGAGCCAAGCAAATTGATTTTTTTGACGCGGACGTTTGTCAGATTGAATGCCAGTTAGTGTATTACCGTCATAAAACCAAACTTGTTTATACGGATCTGACAAATAACCTTCGCTGTAGCCATAAGTCATGTTGAGTTGAATTAGCGAATTTTTATCGATAATTTGCGTCACACCGAGTAGATATTGTTGGCTCGTTTTATGGCAATTTACTGTACCACAATCTGCATTAAACGTTGACGGTTCAACCACATCAAACGCAACCGAACCGCCTAAATTTAATGTTGTTAATTTTTTATTGAAATCCCAGCTCAAATTGCTGTTCACAAAACGTGACGTGTAATCTTGTTCTTGTGAAAAGCCGCCGCCAAAATTTAATGCTGCGTTATCAAAAAAATACGTTAAATTTGAATTCACACCATCGCGTTGCTCACAAATTGATTGATGACACCAATTAGTCGGTGACGCACCGCTTAATACTTGAACGATTTTGCCGTTGCTGTCTTTTTTATTGTATTTAGGTGATGCACCTGAAATGACATCACGCACGGCACTTGCCGCAAATGTCATTGATTTTCCAATTGGTACAGAAACACCTAAATCGAAAATATCCACGCTCATACGATTACCACTTTCGGAATAATGTCCGTATTGAAAATCACCGTTATACGTTTCTTCGACTCGCCCCGCATTTGCTTCTTGCATTACACCTGTTAAAGCGAATGCAGCTAAACTTAATTTGGCTAAATCATTCGATTTTTTTTTCATTTTTATTCCCTTAGTTGCAACCACATCCACCACCGCTACCACCATATCCACCGCTTGCTGCTTCTTTACTAAACGCAGTGTGCTGACGCAGTCCAAATTCTTGCGCGTCAGGCGTTAATGCCATTTGTGGCAACGCTAAATTTCCACGTTGGCGCGGTAAAACATCCGTACAGGCTGTTAATTCCATCATCAAAATGAGTGCGATAAGTTTCATTTTTTTGCCAATAATTCCGTAATTTTTGTTTCGATTTCTTTAATATCTTCAGCGACAAAACCATGATGAATTTTTTGAATTACCCCATTTTTGTCAATAATAAATGACGTTGGCATCGAATCGACAACATATTGATCTGCCCATTCGCCTTTTGCATCACGCAAAACAGTAAAATCAACAGGCACTTCTTGTAAAAATTTTTCAGCAAGTGCTTTGTCTTCGTCTAAATTTATCGCTACGACTTCAAAACCTTGTGCTTTAAGTTTTTGGTGTAATTTGTTAAGAAGGGGGAATGATGTTTTACAAGGCGCACACCAAGAAGCCCAAAAATCCAAATAAACCACTTTACCATCAAATTTTTTTAATGGTGTTGGTGAATCATTTTTTAACGTTGGAAGTGTAAATTGCGGGGCAGATTGCCCTACTTCTGTCGCATTTGCCGCAAAAACAAGAGTGATTAACGTTAAAGCGGTAAGAATTTTTTTCATGATTTTATTTAAAAGTATTTGTTAAGTTTTTTGATGCAATAACAATTGTTGAGCAATGTTTGCACCAATGAATGACGGTTTGAGAATAAAAGAGTTAGCTGTTTATGATAAATTCAAATTGAATGATATGCCGCTTTTTCAAAATTTCGAGCGGCATATCACACATAAATTGTAACAAATTTAGTGTTTATTTTTTAGGATCGCCATCACCAGCTTGAAGCAAACCTAACGCGCCTTTACCAACAAAATTAAAGGCATGCGTCACAATGGGATATAAACCATCTTCTTTGGCAGTGAGTTCAATAATCGCACCTTGAGCAGGGGCTAAATCAACCGCTTGTGAGCCATAACCACCTTTGTTATTTGGTATAAGTTCTACACCTTCTTTTATAACACGATTAAAAATAGTGCCTACAATGTGAAAGGCACTGTCTTCGCTAGGACCTGCATTTAATACAAAAAATCTGACTTTTTTTCCCGTTCCAACTTTAATGGGATGGTCTTTATATTGAAATGCAACGCCATTAAAAACAACGTAATCAGGTTTATCATTCATAGCATGACTCATATTTGCACCAAAATCGTTGGTGTGGTTAATATGAAATTCGCTTTGAACCAATGCAAATTCATGGTCAACTTTTGGTAATCCTCCTTTGGGTTCAACAATCACCATGCCGTACATTCCGCTGGCGATATGATGTAAAGCAGGATTTGAACCACAATGATACATCCAAACCCCAGCGTAATCGGCTGTCCATTCGTACATTTTTTCTTCACCAGGGTTAATTGATGTCATTTCGTCATTCCAGGCAACTTGACTGGAATGAAAATCAACCGAATGGGGCAATTGATTCGTTGGAGGATTGATAAAACGAACGCGCACTTTATCGCCTAATTTAACGCGAATGACAGGACCTGGAACTTTACCGTTAAACGTCCACAATGTTTGATTGACGTTTTTTGCGACGACAACTGGTTGCTCAATGGCTGTCAGTTCAATTTCATGTATTTTGCTTTTTTCCAATATGGGAGCTTTTGCATCATAAAGTTGATAATCAAATTTATTCGAGGTATTTGTTGTTGGACAGAAAATACTCAGGTCATTGTTTAAAAAAGCCGTTTTTTGTGGAGTCATTTTTTTGAAATTACTCGTTTCATGACAAGTGCTACAAATATCTGCATTTAAAACAGGCGGTAAACGATTGGCAGTTTCACATAATTCTTTCAATGCGTCTGGATATTCAGGACGGGCAAAAACAGTGCTGGATAAAACCAGTGTAAGGAAAAAAAATGTTAATTGAGACATTTTTAAGTTTTTTTGTGACGTTTTTGTATTCATTTTGTTAAGCCTCGGCACATTTTTTATAAACTAGCTCGAATCCGCTTTTATACCTTTTTATTTTAAATGTAAAAGCAAATTTTGTTGCAGACGAGCGTCGCGCCAATTCTACAAATATGGTATCTTTTCAGCAATAAATTACGTTTTAAATCGAAGACAAGGATTCACTAAATGCCGCCAATTTCAATTATCCCATTAGCTGAATTGAGAGAAAAAATTGATGCTGTTGACGCGCAAATTTTGCAACTTATCAATCAACGCGCCCGTTATGCTGAAGAAGTCGCTAACACAAAAATTGCACAAGGTGAAAGTGGTTCATTTTATCGCCCAGACCGTGAATCACTTGTTCTTAGACGAATTCAAGCGTTAAACACAGGACCACTTTCAGATGAAACAGCGATGCGTTTTTTTCGAGAATTGATGTCAGCGTGTTTAGCATTAGAAAAACCGCTCAATGTCGCTTTTTTAGGCCCAGAAGGGACTTTTACACAACAAGCGACTTTCAAACATTTTGGTCACGCTGTTAAAACGATTCCTGTCCCTAGCATTAGTGCAGTTTTTAATGCGGTTGAAAATGACAATTGTGCTTTTGGCGTTATACCAATTGAAAATTCCACCGAAGGTGCAATCAATCACACCTTAGATTGTTTATTAACGTCTGACTTACAAATTTGTGGTGAAGTCAAAATCCGTGTGCAACAAAATTTGTTATCCCACGCTAAAAACCTGAGTGACATTACGGACGTTTATTCACATTCACAATCTTTGGCGCAATGTCGTCAATGGTTAGAAAATCACTTACCAAACGCACGGCAAACGTCTGTTAGTAGTAATGCTGAAGCCGCTCGTTTAGTCGCTCAAAATCCGAATGCCGCTGCAATTGCAGGAGCTATTGCAGCGGATATTTATGCGTTACCGATTTTGAATCCGAATATCGAAGACGATGCTAAGAACACCACACGTTTTATCATTATCGGTAAACAACTTGCTGCATCAACGGGTCATGACAAAACCACATTAGTTGTGTCAACTAATAATCAAGCAGGCGCGTTATATCGAATGCTTGAACCGTTTGCTAATGCGAATGTCGATATGTTGAGCATTGAATCGCGTCCTTCACGACAAGGACTTTGGGAATATGTTTTTTTTATTGATATTGTCGGACACAGCGAAAACGAAAATGTCACCAAAGCATTAACAGAATTAAAAACAAAAGTGTCAATGTTCAAATGTTTAGGTTCTTATCCACAAGCTGTTTTTTAAAAAAGGAAAATTATGACGATTAAATGGGATAAACGTTTTAGTGTCGATCACCTCGCTATTGATGCGGAACATAAATTATTGTTAACGACCATTAACGCAATTGAAATTGCTTTGCGTCATCCTGAAGATAAAGAACCGATATTCTTTTTTATCGATCAATTATGCGATTTTGGTTTGGAACATTTTAAACACGAAGAAAAATTACAAATTAAACATAAATATCCGTTTATCGACGATAACGTCAAAGGACATGACAATTTAACGATGGATTTAAAACGTATTCGAGATGATATTTATCAAATTATGAAAAATGATCCGTTATCTGACGAAGATATTGCAAAAATGTATGGATATGTGACTTATTTGGCTAAAGATTGGTTAATTGCTCATGTGCTAAAAGAAGATTTGAGAATGAAAGGCTTTATGGGGGAAGGTTATGAGTGAAGACATTCAAATTGAAAATAATTTTAGTTTTAAAACGGATGCGGACAATCGAAAATTGTTTGCTGTTTACAATCCAAGCGCAAAAAAAATAGAGTTAACATCTACTCTTTTCAAAGAAGAATTAGCTAAATCGCCTTTTGCTTCTTTATTTTTAAACGAATATCTTGTTGTTGAGTTTTTACATCGTTATAAAAATGCAGAAGAAAACGAATGTTTTGAATGTGAAATTGGTGAACGCCGTGATGCTCATTGCGATATTGCTATTTCCGAAGACAAAATGAAAGCCCGTCTTTCATTAACACCTAATTTTGGTGGAAAAGAAATTACGTTGTCAGATGTTAAAAAAGTCTTAGCAGAAAAGAAAATTGTCTGGGGCATTTTGCCTGATGAAGAAATTGAAGCCATTATTAAAAAAGGGCGTGTTGCGGATTTAACCGTGGCAGTAGGACTTCCTGCTGTGCCTGGTATTGATGCAAAATTTGAAAATTTAACCCCTTCTGCACATGAACGCAAACCATTAGTCGATGATAACGGAGATGTGGATTACCGCGAATTAGGCGACATTGTCATGGTGCATAAAGACGATGTGTTAATGCAGCGGATTCCCGCCGTGCCTGGCAAAAAAGGACGTAATGTTTTAGGCGAAATTATTGAACCAACAGGTGGCGCGGATACACCATTTTCAGGTGATAAAAAAGGGGTTCATTTAAATCCAACGGACCCAAATCAGTTGCTTTCTGATATTACAGGACAACCTATTACTGTTCCGAATGGCATCATTGTTTCACCTGTTTTAACGGTGAAAAATGTCGATTTAGCATCTGGAAATATCCGTTTTGATGGTTCAGTCGTTGTCTTAGGGAACGTTGAAGAAGGGATGAAAATTTACGCGCTTGAAGATATTACGATTGATGGCAGTGTGACAGATGCCCGTCTTGAATGTATGGGAAACTTGATTATAAAAGGCGGTGTTACAGGGAACAGTGAACTCATTGCTAATGGCAACGTAACTGTTTTAGGTGGTATTCAAGGATATAACGAAATTACAGAATCGGAAGCCACAGAAGAACAAAAACAGGAAGCGAAAGTCATTTCACGCGGTTCAGTGTTAGTCGGCTTTGCTGAGAATTTTAGCGTCGAAGCTGGGGTTGACATTGTCGTTGAAAAATATGCGATGAATAATCGACTTATGGCAGGAAATAAAATTGTTACGGGTGCAAAAAACAGCGCGAAAAAACCATCAATTATGGGCGGTGTTACATGGGCAATGTTGCTTGTAAAAGCCACTATTTTAGGTTCACCTTCAGGGGTAAAAACGTATGTTCAAGTCGGTTCAAATCCCTACATTCAACGACGTGTCGCAACCATAAAAAGTCTTTTAGTTCCAAACGAAAAAGAACAAAAAGATATTCATAAAATTTTAGCTTTTATCGACAGTCATCCAGAACGCGGCAACACTGAATTATTAGAAAAATTACATCACACACTAAGCAAATTAGTGATTGATGCAGATTCTTATCACGCCGAATTAGACGAATTATCTAAAAGCGTAACAATTATTGATGATGCGAAAGTAATTGCAGAACGCGGTGTTTATACGGGAACAGAAATTCGCATCAATAATACATTTTGGAAAGCTCAAGAAAATCGCAGTAAAAGTGTTTTTAGATCTGAACATCGTGAAATGACAATCAATTTGCGTTAAAAAATTTTAATTTTCGGTTTCGTTTTTTGCTCGAAACAACAGGCGGTAGAACAAAAGTAATTTTGACTTTTAAACCGCCTAATTCTGATTTTCCTAATGCTAATTCGGCATGATGAATTCCTGCAATTCGCTGAACAATTGAAAAGCCTAAACCTGTTCCTTGCGCGGTGTGAGCGGTTTCAACGCAGCGGTGAAAGCGTTTTAATGAATTTTCATATTCATCAGGCGCAATTCCAGGTCCTGAATCTTCTACACAAAAAACTAATTGTGACCCTGAACCCAGCAAGCTCACTTTGATATTACCGCGTTGCGGTGTGTATTTAATCGCGTTATCAATCACATTCCGCAATAAAATGTTAATCAACAACGTATTTGCCATAATCGGTACGACATTTTCATCAATAAATTCAACATGAATTCGTTTTTTATAGGCTTCGGCATCAAGCTCAGTAATTACCTGAATAATTTCTTTATCAACGTTTGTGACTGCTTTCGCTAAGTATTCTGTATTCGAGTCAATCCGTGAGAACGTCAATAATTGCTGAACCAAATATGTCATGCGATGCACCGCTTGATCAATCCGTTTGAGTGCTTGATTTCGCACAGTTTCATCAACTGTTCGTAATGCAACTTGCGCTTGTGTTAATAAGCCAGCAAGGGGCGTTCGTAATTCATGCGCGGCATCAGCAGTAAATTGTCGTTCATGTTCAAACGCTTGTTCAAGTTGTGCGAATAACGTGTTGATTTCATGTACAATTGGGACGATTTCATTGGGTAATTTTTCAATCGAAAGGGGTTTTAAGTAACTCACTTCGCGACGCGAAAGTGCAATTTCTAAACGATTTAATGGTGCAAGCGCACGTCCGACAATTAACCAAATCACCAAACCTAAAATAGGCAATCCAATTAAAAATTGCATCACCAATTGAGATGAAATTTCATCGGTTAATTCAGCACGAATTTCTTCTTTTTGTCCGACGTGAATAACATATTCACCGTTTGTGCTAGCAACGCTGAAAACATGCCATAAATGATTGTCAATGTTGGTTTCACTAAATCCGTGATCGACTGACGATAATGCAAATAAGGGCGCACTGTCAGAATGTAAAACAACGCCATCACTTTTAGACCAAAGTTGAAAAGCAATTTTGCGTTCATATTTATGACCTAACGTGTTGGCTTGTAATAAATCATCAAATACGCCCCAAAGTTGTTCATCGATATTTTTTTCATCAAAACTATGCAGCATTTTGGGTTCAGATTCGAGTTTTAATAAATTATTTTCATCGTCAGTTAATAACTGAAAAGGGCGATGTTTATTGTGTTTTCGCCCAATAGGAATATGTAAATTTTGGTCATTTTGTGTTTGCATCCAATGCGTTGAAAGTGAACCTTCACGCAATAAATCTTCAACAAAACTATGTAAAACTTTTGCGGATTGCGCGAGTTCAGCATCAAACAAACTGGCTACTTCAGCACGAGTTACTTTGTAGGTAAAAAATGCAGAAATACCCCAAATGCACATTGAGGCAGTAAGCAAGCTAAAGAGTAATAATCGCCGTAATGAATAATTCATAAATCATCATCCACATCAATGATATAGCCAACGCCTCGAACGGTACGAATAGTTCCAGCTTCTAATTTTTTTCGTAAATGATGAATATGGACTTCAACCGTATTACTTTCAACATCCGAATTCCATGAATACAAACTTTCTTCCAATCGAGCGCGTGAAATAACGCGCCCGATATTGCTCATTAAAAAACTCAAAATCTCAAATTCTTTTTGTGAAAGTTCGACTTTTTCACCATTGAATGTGACTTGATGTGACGCGGGGTCTAATGAAATACCTTTGTGTTCAATTGTTGGTGTGCCGCGTCCTTCATTACGTCGCGCTAATGCTCTCAAACGGGCGCAAACTTCATTTAAATCAAATGGTTTAATTACAAAATCATCTGCGCCGCTGTCTAAACCTAAAATGCGGTCTGGAATTGTATCTTTTGCCGTCAAAACCAAAACAGGCGTTTCATTTTTTCGGCTTCGCAAGGCTTTTAAAATACTGATGCCATCCATATCAGGTAAATTCAAATCTAAAACCACTAATTCGTAACTGTTTAATTTCAAGGCTTCATCGGCTAATTTGCCATTTGTTAGCCAATCAACGGCATAACCTTCCATTTTCAAACCCGCCGCCAAACCATCACCTAAAATTTCGTCATCTTCAACCAACAAAAGCCGCATAAATCCTCGCTATTTTCTGTATTACACTCGAATCATTCTAAACCTTACCACGATGATGTGTATTTTTTAACAACCAGTTGTGTCAGAAAATTTTACACTTTAATTTTTATCACACCATTGAATTTAAACGTTTTTTTAATTTTAGCTTAAAAAACAGCTCTAAAAACTGTCAGCTTTCTTTACACTTTGAAATTATGACGTTAATTGCGTTCAAAAATAATCAACAAATACAAAGAATTAGTTGTTTGGCATATAATTCGCACTGTAGTATTTTTTATTTCACAAATTTTTCAAGGGTGGCATCATGTTTAACAAACAAACAAACAAACAAACAAACAAACAAACAAACAAACAAACAAACAAGTAAGCTAAAACTTGCATTTCTTTTAGCGATTTCCACAGCAGCATTAAATTCATTTTCTGCAAATGCAGCTTACATAGGCTACGCGCCATCTTCCACAATTATTGGAACAATTAACACTCAAATAGGTTATCCATCTCCACAAGGTAATTATGCTGCTTTTTCAAATTCAGAAAATCTTGCTTTAGGACGCAACGTTTATGTTTCTAGCTTAATACCTGGATACGCTGGTATTCATGAAGCAAACAACTTAACTGATGGCTATTACGGAAATGGACGAAGTTGGATTGGTGTAGATTCAAATTCGTGGCTAACAGTAGATTTAGGTAGTTCAAAAACATTAGATACTATTTTATTTGGTCGAGACAGACTTTTAGGTGGTATTTCAGACCGTAGTCCTGGTCAATTTCTAATATCCGTTTCAGATAACAATAATTCTTTTACACAAATTTTTAATTCGTCAGATTTTAATTTCAGCGGCATTTTAACTAGCGGTCAAACAATCCAAGCTAATTTTGATAAAATTGATGCACGATATGTAAAATTACAGTTTGCAAATAGTGGCGCGGCGATTGACGAGGTTGAAATAAGTAATTCAACTACAGCCGTTCCAGAACCTGAATCCCTAGCGTTAGTTGGTTTAGGCTTTTTAGGCATGGCGGCAATGCGTCGTAAAAAATCAGTGTAAAAAATCCTGACACTTTTAAAAGCCGCCCTTTGAGATTGCTCGAAGGGCGGTTTTTTTGTTTGTGTTATGATTTTGAAAACCTCAAAAACAACGAGCGACTACAAAAATGAACAGAAAAAAATTGCCGATTGGAATACAAACATTTACTACAATTCGTGAGGAAAATTATTATTACGTTGATAAAACGCCGTTAATTTTAAAATTGGTGACACAAGGTTCGCATTATTTTCTGTCGCGTCCGCGTCGATTTGGGAAAAGTTTGTTGATTGATACGTTAGGCGAATTGTTTGCGGGGAATCAACCGCTTTTTGAAGGTTTGTATATTTACGATAAATGGGATTGGTCGGTGAAATATCCTGTGATTCGGATAAGTTTTGGTGGTGGTGTTGTTAAAAATTTAGAGGATTTAGAGGACACAATCCAAGATTTGCTTGAAGTGAGTCAAAAAACCTTACAAATTGATTGTGGCGACCGTTCGCAACGAAATTGTTTTAAAGAGTTGATTCGTACCGCTCATGAAAAAACGGGTCAACGGGTTGTGATTTTGGTTGATGAATATGACAAACCGATTTTGGACAATCTGACAAAACCCGACATTGCAAAAGAAATTCGTGACAGTTTGCGAAATTTTTACTCTGTCATCAAAGACAGCGATGCACACGTTAAATTTGCGATGCTCACGGGCGTTTCAAAATTCAGCAAAGTGAGTTTGTTTTCAGGGTTGAATAATCTTGATGACATTACTGTTGACGCGCCTTATTCAGCGATTTGCGGTTATACCGACGAAGACATTGACACCCTTTTTGCACCTGAACTAGAAGGTTTAAATCGTGAACAAATTCGCCATTGGTACAACGGTTACAATTGGACGGGACAATCCGTTTATAACCCGTTTGATGTGTTGCTGTTATTTGCAAAACGTGAATTTAAAGCATATTGGTTTGAAACTGGCTCGGCAACGTTTTTGATTGATTTGCTGGCGCAGCGTGGATTTTTTACGCCGAATTTAGCGTTGCAACAAACCGATGCTGATTTACTTTCAACATTTGATGTCGAGTTAATTAGCAACGAGGCTTTGCTTTTTCAAACTGGTTATTTAACGATTTCTCGCGTTGAAGAGCCGTTGCCTAATTATTGGATTTATGTTTTGGGTTATCCAAATTATGAAGTTGAATCGAGTTTAAATAGTGCGTTATTGGGCGCATTGGGATTAAATAAACAAATGGCTTTGCAAAATCGGTTACAACTGATTCCGCTTTTGAAAAATAACGATTTTTCGCAAATGCAAAATCTATTCACGGCTTTTTTCGCCAGCATTCCACATGATTGGTATCGAAATAATCCGATTGCTCAATATGAAGGTTACTACGCGAGTGTTTTTTATTCTTACTTTGCCGCATTGGGTTTAGAGATTATTTTAGAAGATGTGACCAATCACGGACGGATTGACATGACTGTAAAATTTAACGAAAACATTTACTTGTTTGAATTTAAAGTTGTGGAATTTTTTCCCGAAGGCAAAGCGATTCAACAACTCATCGATAAAAACTACGCGCAAAAATATCAATCGTTAAATCAACCGATTCATTTAATTGGTGTGGAATTCAGCAAAGAAAGTCAGAGCGTAATTGGATTTGAAACAATATCGGGTTAGAAATTGTCGTCAGGAATTTGTGCTACACTCGAATCATTCTAAGTCTGCCACGAGAATTCATCTTTGTTACCGCTGAGTTTATATATTCATATTCCTTGGTGTTTGAAAAAATGCCCGTATTGCGATTTTAATTCCCATGCCGTTAAAGATTCGCTTCCCGAAAACCATTACATTGACAGTTTGCTGACGGATTTAGCGCGAGATATTTCACGTTATCAAGTGACACGACCATTGCACAGCATTTTTATTGGTGGTGGAACACCGAGTTTATTTTCACCCGAAGCCATTGATAAATTATTGCGGGGCGTTGAAAAACAACTCAATTTTTCTGCCGATATTGAAATCACAATGGAAGCGAATCCCAGCACCTTTGAATTTGAAAAATTTGCTGAATTTAAAGCGATTGGCATCAATCGTTTATCAATTGGTGTACAAAGTTTTGATAATTCACTTTTAAGCGAATTAGGGCGCATTCACAATGGCAAAGAAGCGATTTTAGCCGCTGAAATGGCGCACAAAGTGGGCTTTGAAAATTTCAATTTAGATTTGATGTTTGGTTTGCCAAAATCGACATTAGCGCAAACTGAAAATGATATTCGTACCGCAATTTCTCTTGAATCGACACATTTATCGTTTTATCAATTAACGCTTGAACCGAATACTTATTTTTACCGTTATCCGCCTGTTTTGCCTTCTGACGAGTTGATTTTTAGCACGCAGCAACATTGCCAAAAAATTCTAGCTGAAAACAATTACGCACAATATGAAGTGTCAGCTTACAGTTTGAATGGCAAACAATGTCGGCATAATTTGAATTATTGGCAATTTGGCGATTATTTAGGAATCGGCGCGGGCGCACACGGAAAATTAAGTTTGGAATGTCCGAATAAAATTATTCGCACGCAAAAAAATAAACATCCCGAACGTTATCAACAAGAAAATGATTTCATCGAAAACACGATTGAAATCGCAGATTTGCCGCTGGAATTTCTGATGAATCAATTGCGTTTGAAAAGTGGTTTTTCATTGGCACATTATGAAAATGCAACGGGATTAAATCCAAAAACACTTGAACCCGCTTTGAGCGATTGTGTAAAAAATGGTTTGTTGATAAAAAATGAATCGATTTATCGTTGTAGTGAACACGGTTGGGATTTTTTGGACAGCGTTTTGCAAAAATTTTTACCGTAACTTTTCGCGGTTGTCTGATGTGAACTACCCACCACTAAACGCTATCGCGTTCTAGTGGTGGCTTCGACTGACCCGAACTGAGAATATCAGCACCTTTCGCATCTCCACGAGCTTTGACCCGTTTAGAAGATGGGGAACGCTTTACAGTCACGACAGAACCTGCCGCCTCAAATCTTTTTGTAATCCAAAACGCTTGATATTGTGCGAAGCGTGCAAATCACGGTCTTCGGTGTAATTGCAAAAAGGGCAAATAAACACACGGTCAGATAATTTCAGTCCCGTGTGTTTGTTATGACACTTGCGACATTCTTTGCTACTGGGTGCAAACGGTGAAATCCGAATCAAATTTTTACCATTTTCTGCGAGCTTGTACGCAAGCGCGTTTGCCCACATCCCCCAGCCGCAGTTGGCAATATGTCGCGCTAATTTTGGATTACGAATCATGTTGCTAATCTGCAAATCTTCAATACACACCGTAGTCGCGTGGTTTTTGACAGCTACGGTGTAGGAAGATTTGTGGATAAAGTCATGGCGTGAATTAGCTACTTTTTCATGTAGTTTTGCGACTACCATTTTTTGCTTACTGCGATTTTTTGAGCCTTTTTTCATGCGAGAAAAGACCCGTTGTGCTTGTTTCAAACTAACTAATTGTCGGTCTAATAAGCGTGGATTTTTGATTTCGCCACCGTCACTAAATATGGCAAACGTTTTGATGCCGACGTCAATACCGATGGTTTTGTCTTCTTCGATAACGCAAGGAATCACCTCGCCTACCTGTTGTTCAACCAAAACCGAAATAAAATACTTTCCGCTTGGGGCGCGTTTGATGGTGCAAGTTTTGATTTTTCCTTCGGGTAAATCACGGTGCATCACGCAATCAACCCAGCCGATTTTAGGTAATTTGATTTTGTTATTTGCCGCTTCAACGTGTTGCGGAGCTTGAAAAGATTGCCATGCGGCATATTTTCGTTTGAATTTTGGATAACCCGCACCGCCAAAAAACTTTTTGAATGCACTTTCAACATCCATCAATGCTGCGAGTAAGGCTTGCGAATTGATGTCACTGAGCCACTGATAATTTGCTGATTTTTTCTTTTTGACTAACTGGTCTTGCAACCGACGACTAGATAAGCCTTTGCCAAAACGACGGTAATAACGTCCTTTCAGCGCAATCGCCCAATTTTTCACAAACCGAACGTGCCCAAAGTGCTGGTCAAATTGCGTAATTTGCTCCGCTCTTGGTTTCAATCTGTATTTGTAGGCTTTTAGTCTTATCATGCTAAAATTCTAACTTATTTTTACTTGGTGTCAATATGGAAGAAGAAACTAAAAAACCATCAAAATCAAATAGAAGAAGTCATTTTCATGCTGTTTATAATTTGAAATATCATTTAGTGTTAGTAACTAAATACCGTCGAAAATGTATCACTAAAGAAATTTTGGACAGACTACACGAAATTTTCAAAGAGCAGTGCGAAAACTGGTCAGTGCAACTAGTGGAATTTAACGGCGAAGAAGACCATGTACATTTGCTTATCGACGCGCATCCGTCTATGGATTTGAGCAAATTTATCAATTCCATCAAAACGGTTTCTTCTCGTTTGGTTCGTAAAGAATTCAAAACGCATATTGACAAGTTTTACTGGAAGCCATTTTTTTGGACACGGGCTTATTGCCTGCTCACCACTGGCGGCGCACCTTTGGAAGTTATCAAAAAATATATCCAAAATCAGGATAGCCCGAATTGAAAATCAAAAGCGGCTTCGCGCAAGGAGTGCTATCCATCCCCACCCAAGACTATCAGCTCTGGGGGGGGGAATTTCGCACGGTAAGTTAAATTCTGCGATAATAACACCCAATAACACGCAATCTGTGTGCTAGATGCTTCTTTCTTTCACTTCACAAAAACTAAAAATTATGATGGACGAAAAAAAATATAAACCTTGCGACTTAGTCATTTACGGCGCACTCGGCGATTTATCTCGCCGTAAATTGATGATGTCTTTATATCAACTTGATAAATCGAAATTACTTGAACCACAAACGCGCATTATTGGCGTTGATAGATTGAATGAAACAAAATCTGGCTTTATTGAAATCGTTCATAAAAGTTTGATGGAGTTTCTGCCAACTGCTTTTGAAGAAGATGTGTGGCAACGTTTATCTGCTCGCTTTGAATATCTACAATTGAATATCAACGACCCTCAAGAATTCAAAAAATTGGGCGCATTACTCGATCAGAAAAATCGCATCACGGTCAATTATCTTGCGATTCCTCCGTCATTATTCAAAAGCGTTTGTACAGGTTTGCACAAAACAAAATTGATTCATAAAGAATCACGTCTTGTCATGGAAAAACCGATTGGACACGATTTGAAATCGTCGCATGAAATTAACGACACCTTTCAAGCGGTTTTCAAAGAAGAACAAATTTACCGTATTGACCATTATTTAGGTAAAGAAACGGTGTTAAATTTGCTGGCGTTACGTTTTGCAAATTCCATTTTCACCACAAACTGGAGTCACGATACGATTGATAACGTTCAAATTACTGTCGCTGAAGAAGTCGGAATTGAAGGGCGTTGGGATTATTTTGATCATTCTGGGCAGCTTTGCGATATGTTGCAAAACCATTTGCTGCAAATTTTGACCTTTATTGCGATGGAACCCCCTGTTAGCCTTGAAGCAAAAAACATTCATCAAGAAAAAATTAAAGTCTTAAAAGCCTTGCGTCCAATTAGCGATTGGGACGTAAGTACCAAAACGGTGCGTGGACAATACACCCGAGGTTACATTCAAGGTAAAGAAGTGCCTGGTTATTTAGAAGAAGAAGGCGCAAATACCGAAAGTTCAACCGAAAGTTTTGTGGCAATGCGTGTTGATATTGATAATTGGCGTTGGTCTGGTGTACCTTTTTATTTACGCACAGGCAAACGAATGAACCGCAAACGCACTGAAATTATCATTACGTTCAAAGAATTACCACACAACATTTTTAAAGCGAGTTTTCAGGATTTGCCGCCTAATAAATTGGTGATTTATCTTCAACCAAAAGAAGGTGTTGAAATTGAAATGTTGAGCAAAATTCCGTGCATTAACGGTTCGATTCGCCTTCAAAAAAATAAACTGGATTTGAGTTTCGTCGATACAAAGAAAAAAACCCGCGCGTCGGGTGGTTATGAACGCTTGTTGCTCGAAGCTATGCGCGGTAATAACAAACTTTTCATCAGTCGTGAAGAAACGGAAGCCGCGTGGACATGGGTTGATTCAATTCAACATGCGTGGAGTAGATTGAGCGATGGTCCTAAAGCCTATTCGGCGGGAACATGGGGGCCAAACGCCGCAGATGCTTTGTTGGCGCGTGACGGAAGAACTTGGGAAGATTGATTTTTGATTTCAAAAAGTCGAGTTTAGTTACACAAACTCGACTTTTTCTATTGTGAAGGATGCGTTATATGAACCACACAAAAAAAACGATTGCAGAAGATAGAAGACATTTTTTTCGGATTTCAGATGCCGTAAATTTATCTTATCGATTTGTTGACGAGCAACAAACAAAACAAAGCATTCAAGCGACATCGAGCTTACTTGATAATTGCTCATTGTCGTCAGCACTTGAATTGATTACAGAAGAATCAAATGTTTTGCACAATAAATTAGAAAAAATTCATTCCGATTTTGCAGATTATTTAAAGTTGCTTGATATTAAAATTGATTTGATTGCTCAAGCCGTTTTAGCACTAAGTCCGAATGATGACGTTGCCGTAAATGAAACGCGAAACGCAACAATTAGTGTGTCTGGTTTAGGATTTGAATCAAATGAAATGCTAAAAGTAGGACAATTTTTAGAAATTAAAATGTTGTTAGTTCACAGCACTGTTGTAATTGTGACGTATGCAAAAGTGATTCATTCTGAAAACAATCCCGATTCTTACAGTTCATATTCGTATTTTGTCGGTGTCGATTTCGTCAATATGAAAGAAAACGACCGTGATTTACTTAGCAAACACGTTGCAAAAAAACAGTTACAACAAATTCGCCAACAAAAAGAACGTCAACATCATGGTGAATAACGATTCGCTTTTAGATGCACAAAAAATTAACGCGCATTTATCTAAAGCCACGAGCGCGTTAATTTCAGAATTAGAAATCTTCCCATTTATTGATTCTACCAATAATTATTTGATGACTCGCGCTCAAACTAACGCGCTTTCGGGCAGTGTTTGTTTAGCAGAAACACAAACGGCAGGTAAAGGGCGACGTGGACGGCAATGGATTTCGCCACAAGGACAAAACATTTATGGTTCGTTTTTGTGGCGGTTTCATGACGCACACGCTTTGAATGGTTTAAGTTTAGCCATGGGTGTCGGTGTGATTCGAGCGTTAAATAAATTGGGAATTTTTAACGTTGATTTGAAATGGCCTAATGATATTTATAGCGATGGTAAAAAATTAGGCGGCATTTTGATTGAAGTTTCAACACATTTAAATGGAAGTGTAAGCGCAGTAATTGGTTTAGGTTTGAATGTTAGTTTGCCGCAAAAAATTGAAGGTATTGCTCAAGCGTACACAGATTTAAACACGATTTCAGAAATTGCATTAAATCGCAATCAACTTATCGCGCAATTATTGAATGAATTATTACCGATTGCGGCAACATTTGAAAAACAAAGTTTTTCAGCTTATTTAAATGAATGGCGTGAACACGATTGTTTATTTGAAAAATCAGTTAAGTTATTTGTCGGGTCGCAAGAAATTAGCGGTATCGTGAAAGGTATTGATGAAAATGGATTATTAAAATTACAACGCGACGACGACATAATTCAAACATTTGCATCTGGTGAAGTGAGTTTTAGCGCGTGAATTTGTTGTTAGATTTGGGAAATAGTCGTCTTAAATGGGCGATTTCTGAAAATAATCAGTTACAAATTGAACAAACGTTGACGCATTTTGAGATTACACCGCAAAAATTACGCACGTTTTGGCAAGATTTTCTACCTGAAAAAGTTGGTATTTCGAGCGTTGGAAAGGCAGAAATCTTAAACATCATCATAACGGTGGCGCAAGAATTGTGGAATGGCATTCCAATTCATTTTGCCACGTCACAAGCTGAATTTTTTGACGTAAAAAATAGTTATTTGCAACCTGAAAAATTAGGCGTTGATCGTTGGTTAGCGTTATGTGCCGCCCGCCAAAAAACACGGTTTCCTATTTGTGTTGTTGATTGTGGCACAGCGATTACAATCGATGTGTTGAATGAAAACGGCGAGCATCAAGGCGGTTTAATTTGCGCGGGTTTGACGTTGATGAAAAATGCACTCGCTTCAAATACCGCTGATTTACCCTTTGTGAATGCAGTGCAAAAAACGGGGTTAGCAATTCAAACTGAGGCGGCAATTTTTAACGGAACGTTGTTTTCTGCGTGTGGTTTAATTGAAAAAGTTATGCAAACACAAACTTCAAACACAAAATTATTTTTAACAGGCGGTGATGCAGAAATTATCGCTTCGCAATTAAATTATGCTTTCACACTCGAAAAAAATTTAGTTTTGGAAGGCTTAAATCAGGTTTTGAATTCAAAATGACCGTTAAATTGATTCCCGTTATTGATTTAAAAAATGGCATTGTTGTTCATGCAAAATACGGTGAACGTCAAAATTATCAGCCGATAAAAAGCGTTTTAACAACCAAATCCGATATTTTTTCAGTGCTAAACGGTTTTTTACAATTGCATAATTTTGATACATTTTATATTGCCGATTTAGATGCAATAACAGGGCAGGGCAGCTATAAAAATTTAATTGAAAACGTGTTACAAAAATTTCCCCACATCACATTTTGGATTGATGCGGGTTATCAAAAAGCACGAATTTTTTCACCAAATTATTTGCCTGTTTTGGGCAGTGAATGTTTTACGGATGAAAATTTTTTTGAGCTTTCTGATTTTAAAAAACGTTTTGTATTGTCGTTAGATTTTGGGACAAAAGGCGAAAAATTAGGTTCACAAAATTTTTTCACTGAAACAAATTTGTGGTCAGAAAATGTGATTGTAATGACATTAAATCGCGTTGGAAGTTCAAATGGCGTGGCACTGGATTTACTTGAAAAATTTAAAGGTGACTATCCAAAAACACATTTTATTGCGGCGGGTGGTGTAAAAAATAGTGAAGATTTAGCACAACTTGAAAAAATAGGCGTTAATCAAGTTCTCATTTCAAGTGCATTACATTCGGGGGCAATTACAAAAATTGATTTTGTTAAATTCTGTTGACGTTTCTAATGTCCACTTGAAAAAATTTACTATTTTTAATTTCAAAACCCCTCCTTAAAAACAAACATGACTATTCAAACAACTTATACC
>JBASLW010000203.1:0-32588 GCA_049656545.1 Methylococcaceae bacterium | reverse complement strand
CAATCCACAACATCCAAATTATCCCGTCGCTTTGGTGAAATAACGAAAAACCACCCTTTCAGTGCAAACTGGGGGCGGTTTTTTAGTTTTTATTTTGCGGGAGCTTTTAACAATCGAATACCTAATTCTTTCAATTGTTCGTCTAAAATCACGGCTGGTGCATTAACTAATGGACAAGCAGCAGATTGTGTTTTCGGGAAGGCAATTACGTCACGAATTGAACTTGAACCAGTCATGAGCATTACCAAACGGTCTAAACCGAATGCTAAACCGCCATGTGGTGGCGCACCGTATTTGAGCGCGTCGAGTAAGAAACCGAATTTTTCACGCGCTTCTTCTTCGCCGATGCCTAAAATTTCAAATACAACTTGTTGCATTGCTGGGCGATTGATACGAATTGAACCACCGCCCACTTCTGTGCCGTTCAACACTAAATCGTAAGCCTGTGACAATGCTGTACCTGGGTTTGCTTTTAATTCTTCAACCGAGCAACTTGGCGCGGTGAATGGGTGATGAATCGCGGTGAAACGTCCGTTTTTATCGTCCCATTCAAACATTGGGAAATCAATCACCCAAACAGGTTTCCAATCGCCTTCAATCAAATTTAAATCGTGACCCAATTTCACGCGCAATGCCGCCATTGATTCGTTGACGATATTTGCTTTGTCTGCGCCGAAGAAAATTAAATCGCCATTTTTCGCGCCTGTTTTTTCCAAAACTTTTGCCCAAACGTCGGCTGGGGCAAATTTAACGATTGGCGATTGCAAACCTTCAACACCAGCCGCCATATCGTTGACTTTGATATAAGCCAACCCTTTCGCGCCATAATTGCCGACAAATTTAGTTAAATCGTCGATTTCTTTGCGCGTCATAATGTTGCCGCCGTTTGGAACTCGCATTGCCGCAATGCGACCTTTCGGATCATTTGCTGGCGCGGCAAACACTTTGAAATCCACGTCTTTCATAAACTCGGCAATATCAACAAGTTCTAATGGAATTCGCAAATCGGGGCGGTCAATACCAAAACGTGAAATCGCTTCGGCATACGTCATGCGCGGGAATTTCGCATCTAACTCAACATTGATAACTTTCGCAAACAATTGACGAATCATTTCTTCCGTGACATTCATGATTTGGTCTTCAGTCATGAATGAGGTTTCAAGGTCAAGCTGAGTGAATTCAGGTTGGCGGTCTGCGCGTAAATCTTCATCGCGGAAACAACGCACAACTTGGTAATAACGGTCAAATCCCGCGACCATCAACATTTGTTTATAAAGTTGTGGTGATTGCGGCAATGCGAAAAACGAATTTTCGTGCGTGCGACTTGGCACAATGTAATCGCGTGCGCCTTCTGGCGTGGCTTTGGTCAAATACGGTGTTTCAATTTCAAAGAAATCATTGTCGTCTAAATAGTTACGCATAATTCGCGTCACGTCACGGCGCACACGCATTTTTTCTTGCATTGACGCTTTACGCAAATCCAAATAACGGTAACGCAAACGCAATTCTTCATTGACTTCAATATCGCTTTCAATCGGGAATGGCGGCGTTTCTGATTCATTTAGTACTACGATGTTTTTTGCCAAAATCTCGATTTCGCCTGAGTGCATATTTTTGTTAATCGTGCCTTCTGGGCGATGACGAACAAGACCTGAAATTTGCAAAACGTATTCGCTGCGAACGTGTTCAGCAATCGCAAACTGCTCCGCTAAATCGGGATCAGAAACGACTTGCACTAACCCTTCACGGTCGCGTAAATCAATAAAAATAACACCGCCATGATCACGGCGACGATGTACCCAACCGCAAATTGTTACAGTTTGATCAAGTTGTTGAGTGTTTAACTCGCCACATTTGTGGGTTCGCATAGTTTTTCCTTTGTTGGTAATAATTAAAAGTTAAACGCGCATTATAAATAAAAAAGGGGCTACATTCCGCCCCATTGATTGTTTTGTCTTGATTTTGAAGTATTACAACTCCTTGGTTGTATAAGTTTTGTTCATACTATAAACTCTTTTTTGAGCGAATTCGCTCAATAATAACAATAACTTTAGGAGTTCAGATTATGACTGAAAATACAACAGATTTAACTTTATTCGAACAACTTGGCGGTGCAGCGGCAGTGGATGCAGCCGTTGATATTTTTTATCGCAAAGTCTTAGCGGACTACCGTATCAATCGCTTTTTCGATGGCGTTGATATGGATACACAAGCCGCTAAACAAAAAGCCTTTTTAACAATGGCATTCGGTGGACCAAATAACTATAGTGGTAAAGATATGCGTAATGCTCACGCTAAATTTGTCAAAATCGGTTTAGATGATAGTCACTTTGATGCGGTTATGGAAAATCTCGTTGCAACACTTGTTGAGTTAAATGTGCCACAAAATTTGATTGATCAAGTTGATGCGCTAGCGCAAACCACACGCGCTGATGTTTTAGGCAAATAACAAAGAGTAAAACTCATGACACGCATTAAATTCGACGCTCATATTTTTGAAACTGAACACGATGTGCAAGTGCCTTCTGGCTTTCAAGCAAATTCGAGTCAGTGTTGGTTAATGCGTAGTCTTGATGATGCGTTTTTATTGTGAAAGAAAATGTCTTTTTTTTCTTTTACCAACTTCACGCAATTCATTCCACCTGCTGGTAATTTAACATTTAAAGACCAATTCATTTCAATTATTGCCAGCTTTCTAAGTATTTTTACTGTTGTCATTTGTACTGTTTATTTATCGTCTAATTCCCCTGTATTGCTTGCTTCAATGGGCGCATCCGTTGTCATTTTATTATTCGCGCCACTTAGTCCTTTTGCACAACCTTGGTCATTTTTTTGTGGACATTTAGTTTCGGCAATTGTGGGAATAACTTGCGCGTTATATGTCACGCCTTTTTGGTTAGCAAGTGCGTTCGCTGTTAGTCTCAGTATTTGGGTAATGCTTTTTTTGCGCTGTTTGCATCCACCAGGTGCAGCAACCGCTTTAGTTCCTGTTATCGGCGGCGCAACATTTATCGAACTGGGTTACAAATTCGTTTTAACGCCTGTTTTAATTAACGTTTTTGTCATGCTAATTATGGTGATAATTGTCAATCGCTGGTGGTTAAAACGCGATTATCCGCAATCATTTAAGCAAATCGTTCCTGCAAGTGAAATTCGTTTATCACAACAAGACGTTCAACAAGCCTTAAAAAAAGGTGGCGAATTTATTGATGTGAATGTCACTAAATTACACGAATTACTTTTAAGCGCAGAACAACAAAAATTAGAACGTTTGCACGGTGAAATAATTTGTGCAGACATTATGACAAAAGAAATTTTGGCGATTGAATACGGTGATGAAGTTGAAATGGCATGGCAAAAAATGCACCACGAAAAATTAAAAGCCATTCCCGTTGTTGATAAAGCAAATCGTGTTATTGGCATCGTGACATGGGCGGATTTTTTCAAATTTGTTGAAATGTCGCCTTACATTAGTTTTCAAGAAAAATTTTTAACATTCATTCGTAGAACCCCTGATGTGACAACGCATAAACCCGAAGTCGTTGGTCACATCATGAATAAAAATGTCACTGTTTTATCTGAAACTACACCCATCACTGATTTAATTTATTTATTTTCTAGCCAAAAACATCAACAAATTCCCATTGTGAACAGCGAAAACAGACTTGTCGGCATGGTATTTCAAACCGATTTAATTACAGCACTCAACGATAAAATTTTATCGACTTAGAAATTTTAGGAATACTTAATGAATATCGTCGGCGTACTGATTAACACCTTGCCTGATTACACAAACAAAGTCGTTGAAGCATTAAAAGACTTAGAAATTGAAATTCACGCCGTGAATGAAAAAAACCAAATTGTCATCACGTTGGAACAAGAAAGCGATGAAATGTTGACTGAGCAATTAACAAAAGTTCAACAAATTTACGGCGTTTTAACGGCGGCAATGGTTTATCACCAAGTAATCGAAGAATAATTATAACGAGGAGCGAAAAATGACCATTACACGAAGAGAGTTTATAAAACTCAACGCGATTGCAGCAACAGCAGCGGTTGCGGGTTTGAATATGCCCAATCTTGCATTGGCAAATGAACAAAATGAAAGTGATGAAGTGCGCTGGGATAAAGCTCCGTGTCGATTTTGCGGCACAGGTTGTGGCGTTTTAGTCGGCACACAAAACGGACGAGTTGTTGCGACGCAAGGCGACCCCGAAGCCGAAGTAAATCGCGGTTTGAACTGTGTGAAAGGTTATTTTCTCTCCAAAATTATGTATGGACACGACCGTTTAACTAAGCCGATGTTGCGAATGAAAAACGGGCAATACGATAAAAATGGCGAATTTACGCCAATCAGTTGGGAACAAGCCTTTATTGTCATGGCAAAAAAATGGAAAGCCGCTTTAAACGCAAAAGGTGCAACGTCCGTTGGAATGTTTGGTTCTGGGCAATGGACGATTTGGGAAGGTTACGCGGCATCGAAATTGATGAAAGCGGGTTTTCGTACCAACAATTTAGACCCGAATGCGCGGCATTGTATGGCTTCGGCAGTGACGGGAATGATGCGAACTTTCGGCATTGACGAACCGATGGGCTGTTATGACGATTTTGAACATACCGACACGTTTGTTTTGTGGGGTTCAAATATGGCGGAAATGCACCCAATTTTGTGGTCACGCATTACAGAACGCCGTTTGACGAATGAAAATGTGCGCGTGGCTGTTTTATCAACTTACGAAAATCGCTGTTTTGATTTGGCTGACGAGAAATTGATTTTTAAACCGCAAAGTGATTTAGCGATTTTGAATTATGTGGCGAATTACATTATTCAAAGTGGTAACGTAAATAAAGATTTCATTTCAAAACACGTTAATTTTCAACAAGGCAATACCGATATTGGTTACGGATTACGTCCAACGCATGAATTAGAAAAAGCGGCAAAAAATGCCGATAAAGCGAACGATGCCACACCGATTGATTTTGAAACCTATAAAAAATTTGTTTCTGAATACACTGTCGAAAAAGCACACGAAATTTCAGGCGTTCCCGTCGAAGATTTACTGGCTCTCGCAAAATTGTATGCTGACCCAAAACGTAAAATCGTTTCGCTTTGGACGATGGGATTTAATCAGCACACACGCGGTACTTGGGCGAATAATCTGATTTACAACATTCATTTATTGACAGGCAAAATTTCTGAACCTGGTAACAGTCCGTTTTCACTCACGGGGCAACCTTCGGCGTGCGGCACAGCGCGAGAAGTTGGTACATTTTCACACCGTTTGCCTGCCGATATGCTTGTCACAAAAAAAGAACACCGTGATATTGCTGAAAAAATTTGGCAACTTCCCGAAGGCACAATTCCCGACAAAAACGGTTATCACGCTGTGCAACAAAATCGAATGCTCAAAGACGGCAAGCTGAATGTGTATTGGGTGATGTGTAACAACAATATGCAGGCGGCGGCGAATTTAAACGAAGAAACCTTACCTGGTTATCGCAATCCTGAAAATTTCATTATCGTTTCTGACCCGTATCCAACTGTCACAGCAATGGCGGCAGATTTGATTTTACCGACGG
Source organism: Methylococcaceae bacterium (assembly GCA_049656545.1). Taxonomy (GTDB): domain Bacteria; phylum Pseudomonadota; class Gammaproteobacteria; order Methylococcales; family Methylomonadaceae; genus UBA10906. Next base: position 27,008 of record JBASLW010000203.1, on the reverse strand, counting down.
CAATGTGGGTAGAAAAAGAAGGCGCGTATGGTAACGCTGAACGTCGAACCCAATTTTGGCGACAACAAGTCAAACCACCCGTCGGTGCAAAATCGGATTTGTGGCAAATGGTGGAATTCTCAAAATACTTCAAAATCAGCGAAGTGTGGACACCTGAATTGATTGCGAAAAAACCTGAATACAAAGATAAAACGCTTTACGACGTGTTGTTTGCAAACGGTGAAGTCGATAAATTTCCATTAAGTGAAACCGCGCAAGGTTTTGATAATGATGATGCACACGACTTTGGTTTTTATATTCAAAAAGGCTTATTTGAAGAATACGCCCGTTTTGGTCGTGGACACGGACATGATTTAGCCCCGTTTGATATGTATCATCAAACACGCGGAATGCGTTGGCCCGTTGTTGATGGCAAAGAAACAAAATGGCGTTTTCGTGAAGGTTCTGACCCGTATGTGAAAATGAGCGACAGCAACGAAACCGATTTACACGCCGCCAGCACGCATCCAACCTTAACTGTTGCAAAAGGCGATGTCAGTTTTTACGGCAAGCCCGATGGCAAAGCCGTGATTTTCGCCTTGCCGTATGAAGCACCGCCTGAAGTGCCTGATAAAGAATTCGATTTGTGGCTCACAACGGGGCGGGTTTTAGAACATTGGCATTCGGGTTCGATGACGCAACGTGTGCCAGAATTGTACAAAGCCTTTCCTGACGCACTGGTTTTCATGCACCCAGACGATGCCAAAGCACGCGGTTTGCGTCGTGGCATGACGGCAGCGATTAGTTCACGTCGCGGCAAAATTCTCGCGCAAGTTGAAACTCGTGGACGAAATTTGCCGCCAATCGGGTTAATTTTTATTCCGTGGTTTGATTCAAAACGCTTGGTAAATAAATTGACGTTAGACGCAACGTGTCCGATTTCAAAAGAAACCGATTACAAAAAATGCGCTGTGAAAATCGAGCGAGCTTAGGAGAACGTTATGAAAAAAAGTCTACTCGCGTTACTTCTTTTAAGTTTGCCAATGCTGGGTTATGCCGATGATTTAGAAGTGAAACGCACATTAAATGGCGCGTCAATTTTAGAAAAGATGTCGCCGCAACCCGAAATTAAAAAGTGGCACGACACCGAGCCGCAACCGCGTAATTACGCACAACAACCGCCTGTGATTCCGCATACCACGAAAGGTTATGTGATTAACCAAAAATTTAACAAATGTTTGACGTGTCACAGCGCACAAAATTCAAAAATCAGTGGTGCAACGCCTGTCGGTAAATCGCATTATCATGACCGCGACGGTGCGCCGACGACAAAAATTTCAGCACGCCGTTATTTTTGTGTGCAATGCCATGTGCCGCAAGTCGATGCAAAACCGTTTATGGAAAATGATTTCAAAGGGGAGGAGTAAGCCATGAAAATTTGTAGAAATGTGTGGGATTGGCTGAAAAAACCTTCGGCGCGTTATTCAATCGGTGCGATTTTGGCGATTGGTTTTATTGGTGGCGTAATTTTTTGGGGCGGATTTAATACCGCGTTGGAAGCGACAAACAAAGAATCGTTTTGTATTTCGTGTCACGAAATGCAAGAGAATGTTTATAAGGAATATCAAAACACGATTCATTATTCAAATCGAAGCGGTGTGCGGGCAACGTGTCCAGATTGCCACGTTCCAAAAGATTGGACGCACAAAATGATTCGCAAAGTACAAGCGAGCAATGAAATTTTGCACAAAGTTTTAGGGTCGATTGGAACGCCTGAAAAGTTTGAAGCAAAACGCTTGGAGTTAGCACGTCACGTTTGGGACAAAATGAAAGAAACCGATTCGCGTGAATGTCGAAATTGTCACGATGAAGATGCGATGGACTTTTTAGAACAGCGTCGCCGTTCGGTGAAACAACACATCAAAGGGTTTGACGAAAATAAAACCTGTATTGATTGCCACAAAGGTATCGCACATTCATTGCCAACGATGTATGAAGACGACCCTGAAGCTGCGCTACTTGATAAACGTGAAAAATAATTTTAAGGAAATAACGATGATCCAAATTACATTTGATAATAAAACTTTCGAGAATGAAAATAATGAAACTGTTTTACAAACGTTGTTACGCAACAATGTTCAAGTCCCTTATGGTTGTCAAGCAGGTGTTTGTCAGTCTTGTTTAATGCGTAGTCTTGATAATCCTCCGCCTGAGAAATCACAAACGGGTTTAAAACAAACGCAACAAAAACAAAATTATTTTTTGGCTTGTCTTTGCAAACCTGAAAATGCTATGTCGATTGTGCTACCGAATTCTGAGGTTTCATGGTTTGAAGCTGAAGTTGTCGAAAAAAAATCGTTATCCGCTAATGTGATTTTCCTAAAGATAAAATCTAAAGAACCACTTGCTTTTTTTGCGGGGCAATTTGTAAATTTACGTCGTGATAATGGCTTAATTCGTAGTTATTCGATTGCCAACATTCACAACGGTGAACATGAATTAGAGTTTCATATTCGTATTTTGCCAAATGGAAAATTTAGCCGTTGGGTAGCTGATGAATTAGATGTAGGAATGGCATTGGAATTTTCGCACGCTTTGGGAGATTGCCATTATCTTGAAGGAAAACCTGAGCAACCGTTGCTTTTAATTGGCACGGGAACAGGACTTGCACCACTTTACGGTATTCTTCGAGATGCGCTTGTGACACATAAACATCAAGGTGAAATTCATTTATTTCACGGTAGCCGCGATGCGTCAGGTTTATATTTAGAAGAAAAATTAACGGCTTTAACGCAAAAATACCCGAATTTTCATTACACACCATGTTTATCAGGTGAAATCAATGATAAAAAATATACAAAAGGGCGAGCGAATGAAATTGCGTTACAAACGCTTCCAAAATTAAATGGTTGGCGAGTGTATTTGTGTGGGCAACCCGAAATGGTTTTACATTCAAAAAGAGCCGCGTATTTACAAGGTGCATCGTTAAAAGAAATTTTTGCAGATGCGTTTAGCTCATGAAAAAAGCAATTTCGATTGTTATCGGCATTGTCAAAAATACAGCCGCCGAAATTTTCATCTCACGTCGTCATAACGATTTACATCAAGGCGGTTTATGGGAATTCGCTGGTGGAAAAGTCGAAAATGGTGAAACTTTGCAAACCGCGTTGGCGCGTGAATTGAAAGAAGAAATCGGCATTACGGTAGTTTCCGCAAAACAGTTAATTTGTTTGCAACACGATTATTCTGACAGAATTGTAAAATTACACGTTTTTGAAATTCTTGAATTTCGTGGCGAGCCAAAGAGTTTGCTAGGTCAAGAAAGCGAATGGGTGAAAATTTCTGATTTAGATAATTATGAATTTCCTGCCGCAAATCGAGCAATTTTGAATGCGTTTAAATTGCCCGATTATTACGCGATTTTGAATGATGATTCGGGTGATTTGATTTTGAAATTACAACATTTACTGTCGCAAAATATCAAACTGATTCAAGCGCGTTTGAAAAATTTAACTGAATCGCAAATGCGTGAATTTTTAGAGATTGCATTGCCAATTTGTCAAAAAAATGAAGCGGTTTTGTTAATCAATTCAGGGGTTAAAAAGGCGTTTGAAATGCCAAGTCACGGCGTACATTTAACGAGTTTTGATTTATTGAGCTTAAAAAAACGCCCTGAAAATTTAACTTGGTTAAGCGCGTCTTGTCATAATTTAGAAGAATTAAAACACGCTGAAAAAATTGGCGTGGATTTTGTTGTGTTTGCGCCTGTTTTAAAAACAAAAACACACCCTGAAACTGAACCACTTGGTTGGAATACGTTTTCTGAATTTGTTTTAGAAGCAAATTTGCCTGTTTATGCGCTGGGGGGGTTGCAAAAATCCGATTTAGACACCGCTAAAAATTACGGTGCACAAGGTATTGCAGGCATTAGCACATTTTTTGATGTTGCTGGTTAATTGCCCATAAAACGTGTTCGCGCACCAATTCTGAATCATTCGATAAACGCCTGTTTAACACGTTCAAAATTTCACCATTTGCAGGCGCATTTCCCAACGCCACTGCGATATTTCGCAGCCAACGTTCATAACCAATTCGCCGAATTGCTGACCCTTCCGTATTCGTTAAAAATTCAATTTCTGTCCACGCAAAAACCTTTAATAATTGTTGTGTATTTAACCGTTTTCGCGGATGGAAATCAGGTTCTTTGGTTAAATTTGCAAACCGATTCCAAGGGCAAATCAATTGACAATCATCACAGCCGTAAATCCGATTCCCAATCATTGGGCGAAATTCTTCGGGAATTGCGCCGTGTAATTCAATTGTCAAATACGAAATACATCGCCGCGCATCCACTTGATAAGGTGCAACAATTGCTTGCGTGGGACAAATCGTTAAACAGGCTTCACACGCGCCACAATGTGACGTGGTTGGCGCGTCAATTGTTAAATCTAAATCGGTGTAAATTTCCCCCAGAAAAAACCATGAACCCGCTTTGCGATTGATTAAATTGGAATGTTTGCCAATCCAACCTAAACCCGCTTTTTCAGCAATCGCTTTTTCTAAAACAGGCGCACTATCTACAAATGCCCGATAACCAAATTCGCCAATTTCAGCTTGAATTTTATCAGCTAATTTTTGCAAACGTTGCCGCATCAATTTGTGATAATCGCGTCCAAGCGCGTAACGTGAAATATAGGCGGCGGTGGGTGAATTTAAAATGTGATTCATTTCTGCGGCACTTTCAGGCAAATAATCCATCCGCACAGAAATAATGCTTTTTGTATTTTCATGAAGCAGGGCAGGGCGCGAACGTTTTAAACCATGACGCGCCATGTAATCCAATTCACCGTGAAAACCGTTTGCCAACCATTTTTCTAAACGTTCTTCGGCTTGCGTTAAATTTGTATCAGTAATACCGACTTGCTGGAAACCTAGTTCAATTCCCCAATTTTTAATTTTTTCGACGAGTTGTTGAGTCATAAATTTTAACCATAAAAAAAGCCTCGCTGATTTTACACAGCGAGGCTTTGAGGTAGCTAATGAAACTTAACTTTTTAGTAATTCCACTGTAATTGTGTGCGAATCATATCGCCAGAGGCTTGACCTAAATTGCCTACGTTGGTTCTGTCCATGTTTGAGTAAGCTAATGTCACTTCCAAGGCTTTCATCATTTGCCATTCCACGCCCGCTTCAATTTCATCAACAGAAACGCGCGGTGCATTATTCGCACCTTTCCACGCGCCATCGTAAGTTTGCCATTTCACATACGGAATAATCGCGTCATCTGAACGTAACACTTTGTCAATTTTATACATTGCCATGACGTAACCGCCGCTTAAACTTTGGCTTTCGATGCTGCCTTTACCTTCTGGATTTAAAGTTGCACCTTCGCCCCAATTCCATTCAGTTTGTAAGCCAAAAGGTTGTGGGAATAACACGGCATGAACACCAACACGTTCTTCACGCATCCCTTGTTTGCCTTTTAAACCTGTTAAAGATTTATCGATGTCTGCTTTTAATAATTTTGTGCCACCAAATGGCGTAATATCGGCGGTTGTAACGTTAAATTTACCTGTCATTGCATCCGCGCCCACTTCGACAACTTGACCTTTCATGAATGACCCTAAGAAGTCCAATTCAACTGGATAAGTAGCGTGTGCGACATAATATAAATCGTCATTAGATTCCGCTTTATTAACGCTTTGACCGTTATAAACACCAAAACCAACGACACCGTAATCACCAGACGTTTTTAAGCCTTTTTTGCTTAAATTTTTCCATAATTTTTGTGTACTTTCAGGTGTCCAATAAGCAAATAAACCTAAATCACGTTCACTTGGCACAGCACTATTTAGCGCGTCGTTACGATCTAGCGTTAAACGGTTTTGTGAAGATTGTAGATTTTCCCAACCAAACGGCACTTTAGATTGACCTGCACGAATACGGTATTCATGTTTTTTGTCAAATGATAAATCCGCATAAGCATCGCGTAATTGTGCGAAATGTTGCTGCGTATCACTGACGTTACTTGCAAAATCAGGTTGTAAATAAAGTGATACATATTCGTTAATATCACCCGAAAATACTAAACGCACTCGACGGAATGAAAAGCCTTTGTTGTCACCAATCCCGCCATCACCAGGTGATTTTAATTCAGGGTCAGCCGATACACGGTCGCCTGATAAACTTTGGTTGTAACGTAATTGCGTATAACCACGCATTTGAATTTTGTTAAACCATTTTTCGTCGTTTTTGGCTTTGTCTTCACGATTTGCAACAACGTGTTCTTCAAGTGCTTTGATTTCATTTTGTTTAAGTTCTAAATCGGTTTGAACTTTTTTAATTTCTGCTTTTTCGGTGTCGAGTTCTTGATAAATGTGTTGCACGCTGTCTGCACTCATAGAACGTGGCGCAGCTTGATGTTGTTGGTTTTCATCAACTTTTTCAAATGTACCTAATTTGTGACGACCTTTTCCAGGTTCAGCATAAATTTGTTTGGTTTTTGAATCGACATATAAATCCATTGCAAAAGCTGATGTGGTGATACTTGTTGTTAAAACTGTCGCGATTGCAAAAGTCAATTTAGATAATTTCATGTTTTTCTCAAATTGAATGGGAATAAAAATTTAAGAAAAGGTTAAGAAAGTTAAATGACAGTGGTATGACTTTTTTATGACATTTCTGTGACACAGCAACAAAGCAACAACATTGTTGTAAATTTACGAACTTGTTTTCGTATTTACAACATAAAGGCATTATTTTTTGAATGCAAAAAAGCCACTGTTTTTTGTAAAAAACAATGGCTTTTTTTATGAAATGTTTAATGAATTAGCTAGTTGGCTCACTCACAACATTCTTTTTTGTACCACTTTTAAAATCTGTTTCATACCAGCCACTTCCTTTTAAACGAAAACCTGCTGCTGAAATTCGTTTTTCAAGTTCAGGTTGTTGACATTTTGGACAATCTTTAAGTGGGTCGGCACTGAGTTTTTGCAAGGCTTCATGTTCATTACCACACGCTTTGCAAATATATTCATAAAGGGGCATTTTTTGTAACTCCAAAAATAAAAAAGATGACGCTAATTATTCATTTTTCAAGGGGATAACCTATAGAATGTACACATTTTACAGATTTAGGACGCAATTATGAAAACCTTAACGATTACCCGCCCCGACGATTTTCATTTACACGTTAGAAATGGCGAACTTTTAAAAACAGTTTTACCTCACACGGCGCGGCAATTTGCGAGGGCGATTATTATGCCGAATTTAAAACCGCCTGTGACAACCGTTAAACAAGCATTGACGTATCGTGCAGAAATTTTGAAAGCAATTCCAACGGGGGTGAATTTTACGCCGCTGATGACGCTTTATTTAACCGCCGCGACTTCTGTTGACGAAATCAAGCAAGCCGCGCAATGTGAACACGTTTATGCTTTTAAATTATACCCTGCTGGTGCGACAACAAATTCGGATGCAGGTGTTGCCGATGTCACAAAAATTTATCCATTACTCGCTGAACTGGAAAAACAGGATTTACCGCTGTTAATTCACGGTGAAGTGACAGACGAATTGTGTGATATTTTTGACCGTGAACGTGTTTTTATTGACCGATATTTGCTCGACATTGTTAAACACTTCCCAAATTTACGAATTGTTTTAGAACACACAACGACAAAAGAAGCGGTGGAATTTGTAGAATCTGCAAGCAATAAAATTGCCGCAACGATTACGCCACAGCATTTATTGTTTAATCGGAATGCGATTTTAGCGGGTGGAATTAAGCCACATTTTTATTGTTTGCCGATTTTGAAACGCGAAATTCATCGTGAAGCGTTGGTGAAAGCGGCAACAAGCGGCAATTCAAAATTCTTTTTAGGTACAGACAGTGCGCCGCATTTGACGCATTTAAAAGAAAATAGTTGTGGTTGTGCTGGGTGTTACACTGCCTTTGGCGCGATAGAATTTTATGCACAAGCCTTTGAAAATGTGAACGCGCTGGATAAATTAGAAGGCTTTGCGAGTTTTTATGGGGCAGATTTTTATGGTTTACCGCGAAATGTTGAAACGGTGACATTAGAAAAAAGTGACTGGCAAATTCCCGCAAGTTATGACGATATAACACCGTTAAATACTGGGCAAATACTGCACTGGAAAATGATTTAATTATTTGTTTTTGAAAAAAAAGTGCTTTGCTTAGAATTGAAAAAAATGAAATTTATTTAAATAAAAATTGACGCTAACACATTGGCTGATTATGATGTGCGCTCTTGGTTCAACGGACTAAGAGCACATCAAACAAAGATTATTCGGGGTATAGCGCAGTCTGGTAGCGCGCCTGCTTTGGGAGCAGGATGTCGGGAGTTCGAATCTCTCTACCCCGACCAACTTTGCGCTTGTAGCTCAACTGGATAGAGCACCAGCCTTCTAAGCTGGGGGTCGCAGGTTCGAGTCCTGCCAAGCGTACCAATAAATTTCCTCGCTTTAAAAAGTTACATATACGCTATGGTGAGCGTAGCTCAGTTGGTAGAGTCCCGGATTGTGATTCCGGTTGTCGTGGGTTCGAGCCCCATCGTTCACCCCAATATGCTTTAAGTTTGTTCTCAAAATAAAAAAGTATTTTCTAAGCGACATTTTCTCAAATTTGAAGTAACGACAAGCAACGGGTGTTGCTATAATGCGTTTTATTGCACTTGTGCATTTTCACAATTATTTGAGAGAAATAAGCATGTCAAAACATACCCATCCACTCGTTCTATTGATTTTAGACGGTTTTGGTTATTCACCAAACATTGAAAATAACGCCATTGCACTCGCCAAAACACCCTGTTGGGATAAATTACAAAAAACGTATCCAATGACTTATTTGGCTTGTTCAGGTCATGTTGTCGGTTTGCCAGATGGACAGATGGGCAATTCAGAAGTCGGACATTTGCACATCGGTTGCGGACGTTATATTCCACAAGATTTTTCACTCGTAAATGACGCAATCGTAGACGGCAGTTTTTTTGACAATGCGGTTTTGTGCAAAGCAGTAGACGAAGCGAAATCAAAAGGGAATGCGTTACACATTTTAGGTTTGCTTTCAGCAGGTGGCGTTCACAGTCACGAAGCGCAAATTGCCGCAATGGTTGAACTCGCGGCAAAACGTGGTTTGTCAAAAATTTATGTTCATGCGTTTTTAGATGGTCGTGATGTTCCACCAAAAAGTGCATCCAGTTCATTTTTGTTTTTAGAACAAAAAATGGCAGCGTGTGGCGCAGGACAAATTGTTTCGATTACGGGACGTTTCTATGCGATGGATAGAGATAATCGTTGGGAGCGCGTGCAGCAAGCCTACGAAATGTTGATGAAAGCCAACGCGCCACATTTTGCAACGTCAGCACAAGCAGGTTTAGAGGCGGCTTACGAACGCGGCGAAAGTGATGAATTTGTGCTACCAACGTTGATTGCACAAAATCAAGAATCTGTTGTGTCGATTGGTTTAGACGATTCGGTAGTGTTTATGAATTTCCGTGCCGACCGTGCGCGTGAAATTAGCCAGGCGATAACAGAAACAACATTTGATAAATTTGAACGAAATCACGAACCACATCGTGGTTATTTTGCGACACTGACGCAATATCATGAAAAATTCAATTACCCAATTGCCTTCACCACACCAGATTTGAAAAATAGTTTAGGTGATTATTTGTCGCAACTCGGTTTAACACAATTGCGTTTGGCTGAAACCGAAAAATACGCTCATGTTACGTTCTTTTTCAATGGTGGACGTGATGAACCTTTTGCAGGTGAAGATAGGATTTTAGTGCAATCGCCAAAAGTAAAAACTTACGATATGCAACCCGAGATGAGTGCGCCTGAAGTCACTTATCATTTGGTAAAAGATATTATCGAAGAAAAACATGACGTAATTATTTGTAACTATGCAAATTGCGATATGGTCGGACACACAGGAAATTTAGATGCGGCAATTAAAGCGGTTGAAACGATTGATGATTCCTTGCAGTGTATTGTTGATGCACTAAAATCTGTTGGCGGACGAATGTTAATTACCGCTGATCACGGTAATATCGAACAAATGACTGATGAAGTAACACATCAAGCACACACCGCACACACCACAAATGTTGTGCCGTTGGTTTATGTTGAAGGCAGCGGAACGCTCGCAGAAGGTGGCAATTTAGCCGATATTGCGCCAACAATGTTAGCGATTTTAGGACTTTCACAACCTGCTGAAATGAGCGGCAAATCGTTGTTGCGTTAATGTTTAAATTTGTTTTTAGCATACTGTTTTTCAGTATCACAAGCGTTTTTGCTGAAATGTCGATTGATAAATCAGCGTTGTTGAATAATCAACTCGCTGAACTCGATAAACTTTATGGCAACACATCAACATTGTTAAAAACGTTGGAAAATCAAATCTCAAAACAAAAACAAGATTTAGCAAACATTCATGCTGAAATTCAAGCGTTGACGTTAGATGTGACTAAACAAAACGAAGAACTTGCTGGACAAGTAAAAACAATGTACGCAATGGGACGTAAAGAACGACTCAAATTATTATTGAATCAACAAGACCCCATTTTAAGTAGTCGAATGATGGCGTATTACGATTATTTAAATACGCGGCGAGTGACACAACTAAATGACGTAAGTGACACGCTGCATCGTTTAGAAAAATTAAAAAAACAAAATGAAAATGCCACCTCGCAATTAGAACAAAATCTTGCTCAAAAACGCATTGAACAAAATGCCGTCGAAGCTATAAAAAAACAACGTAATCAATTATTACGGACGGCTACGCCTGATTTTCTTTCGAATGAGCAGCAAATCAATCGACTAAAAGACAGTGAAAATGCGTTAAAAAATTTACTTTTGACGTTTAAAACGTCAAATAGCGATTTGAATTCTGAAATTGAAAAAGCTCGCGCTATTCGCAAAAAAAGATTAGATACTGAAGAAGAAATGGCAATGACCGCCATATCAAAAACGAAAATTATCGATGAAGAACCTGCCATTACAACAATTCATAAAGCAAAAGAAACGCCATTAAAAGCCTTTTCATCAGAAGCGGATTTCCCTCAATTAGAAGGTGATTTCGTAAAATTAAAAGGACAATTGCCATTTCCTGTCAATGGCGAGCTAATACAAAAATTCGGCTCTGTTCGAGAAGACGGAAAGTTAGACGGGGTCATTATTGCCGCGCCTGAAGGCACAGAAATTCATACGATTACAGATGGAAAAGTCGTTTATGCCGATTGGATGCGCGGTTATGGTTTAATTATTATTATTGATCACGGAAAAGGCTATATTAGTCTTTATGCGTTTAATCAAAGTTTGTATAAAAAAGTTGGCGATGTGGTGAACTCAGGCGATGTGATTGCATCAGTGGGGTTAAGTGGTGGTCATGATAAAGCAAGTTTGTATTTCGGGATTCGTAAAAAAGGTAAAGCCGTCGATCCTCTCGAATGGTGTAAATAAAAATGAATTTAAAAACTATTTTGGAATAAAAATAAAATGATGTTTAACAAAAAAAAAGTATTGTTAGGAATTGCTTTGAGCAGCATTCTTATGAGCGGCAATGTTTTTGCGGAAAAATCGTCTTCCGATTCAGAAGCCGTTTTACCGTTGGAAGATTTAAAAACATTCACTGAAATTTTTGGTCGAATCAAACAAGATTATGTTGAGCCTGTTTCAGACAAAAAATTATTAGAAGACGCGGTAAAGGGGATGTTGAGTGGTTTAGATCCGCATTCTGCCTATTTGGTTGCCGAAGAATATCAAGAGTTAAAAGAAGGGACAACTGGGCAATTTGGTGGTTTAGGTATTGAAGTATCTATGGAAAATGGTTACGTCAAAGTGGTTTCACCAATTGATGATACCCCAGCGCAACGTGCAGGTGTCAAAGCAGGTGATTTAATTATTCGTTTAGATGATAAACCTGTTAAAGGTATGACACTTGCTGATGCGGTCAAAATTATGCGTGGTGAAGCAGGAAGTAAAATTTTATTAACCATCGTGCGCGAAGGCTCAGAAACACCGTTAAAAATTTCCCTAATTCGTGACATCATCAAAGCGAAAAGTGTCAAAAGCAAAACGCTTGAAAAAAACTACGGTTATATTCGTATTAGCAGTTTTCAATCTGGGACAGGCGATAGTTTAAAAGAAGCCTTAGCAAGTTTGAAAAAAGAAAACGGTGGCACATTAAAAGGCTTAGTTTTGGATTTGCGTAACAATCCAGGTGGTGTTTTAAATGCGGCTGTTGAAGTGAGTGATGCCTTTTTGCGTAACGGGTTAATTGTTTATACAAAAGGACGGATTCCTAATTCAGAAATGCGTTTTAATGCCTCTGCCGATGATTTAATCGACGATGCGCCTATGGTTGTTTTGATTAACGCAGGATCAGCTTCTGCTTCTGAAATTGTGGCTGGTGCGCTGCAAGATTCAAAACGCGCCATCATTATGGGTGAAAAATCGTTTGGCAAAGGTTCTGTGCAAACGATTTTGCCTACAACAAACGGTTCAGCAGTGAAATTAACCACCGCACGTTATTACACGCCTTCAGGTCGTTCGATTCAAGCCGAAGGAATCGAACCTGATGTTGCTTTAGCACAAATGAAACTTGAAGCTGTCGAAAAATCGGATTTTAAACCTGTTAAAGAAGCTGATTTATCAAATCATTTACAAAACAAAAAAGAAAAAGCGGCTGAAATCAAAGAAGCCGAAACAAAAGCAAAAGATGAGTTAGACGCAAAAGATTATGCTTTAAATGAAGCGTTGACGTTACTCAAAGGTCTTAGCATTATCAAACGTTAATTTTTAAATCAATTTGAGGAAGTTATGTCGAACACAAAAAAAGTGGTTTTAGCGTATTCGGGTGGACTCGATACGTCAGTTATTTTGAAATGGTTACAAGACTTTTATCAGTGTGAAGTTGTGACTTTTACGGCAGATTTAGGGCAGGGCGAAGAAGTTGAACCCGCTCGTGCTAAAGCACAATCATTGGGTATCAAAGAAATTTACATTGACGATTTACGCGAAGAATTTGCGCGGGATTTCGTGTTTCCGATGTTTCGCGCTAATACAATTTACGAAGGTGAATATCTTTTAGGAACGTCAATTGCGCGTCCTTTGATTGCAAAACGTTTAATTGAAATTGCGAATGAAACAGGCGCAGATGCAATTTCACATGGCGCAACAGGCAAAGGTAATGACCAAGTGCGTTTTGAGCTTGGCGCGTATGCGTTGCGTCCTGACATTCATGTTATTGCACCGTGGCGCGAATGGGATTTGAATTCACGTCAATCATTACTTGATTACGCAACGAAACACGGTATTCCAGTTGAACAGAAACAAGGTGGCAGTTCACCTTATTCAATGGACGCGAATTTGTTACACATTTCGTATGAAGGCAGAGTTTTAGAAAATCCTTGGACAGAACCCGAAGAAACAATGTGGCGTTGGTCAGTTTCACCTGAAAATGCACCAAACCAAGCGACTTACATTGAATTGACTTACGAAAAAGGCGACATCGTAGCCATTAACGATGAGCGTATTTCACCTGCAACCGTGATGGAACGTTTGAACAAAATCGGTGGTGAAAACGGTATCGGTCGTTTAGATATTGTTGAAAATCGTTATGTTGGCATGAAATCGCGCGGTTGTTACGAAACGCCAGCGGGAACAATTATGATGAGAGCGCATCGTGCAATTGAATCTTTGACGCTTGACCGTGAAGTCGCGCATTTAAAAGATGAATTGATGCCGCGTTATGCGTCGTTGATTTATAACGGTTATTGGTGGAGTCCAGAGCGTGAAATGTTGCAAACCATGATTGATAAATCGCAACTCAACGTGAATGGAAAAGTACGTTTAAAACTCTACAAAGGCAACGTAATTGTCGTCGGTCGTGAATCTGAAAATGACAGTTTATTCGACGAAAGCATTGCGACTTTTGAAGAAGATAATGGCGCGTATGACCAAAAAGACGCGGCGGGGTTCATCAAATTAAATGCGTTACGTTTAAGAATTGCGGCAAAACGTAAAGCAAAATAATTTCCAAAAAACTATATAAAAAAGCCGATTTTGAATTTTTTCAGACTTGGCTTTTTTTATATTTCAAGTTGATTTTTACCGTAAGAAGGTGATGAACATATTGTTTTAGACAGGTTTGCAATTTACAAACAAGATTAGAACGGTGGCACTGTGATTAAAGTGCCACTCACCAAATTAGAAATTAAAATGAATCCGCAATTTTTTGACCTTCAGCAAAATCTAAAGTGCCTTCGTAAATCGCGCGACCTGTAATTGCACCCATAATGCCGTCACTAGCCACTTTGCCGAGTGCGTAAATATCATCCAAATTCGTAATTCCACCAGACGCAATGACTGGAATTGAAATGGCGCGTGCCAAACGTGCTGTCGCGTCTACATTCACACCTTGCATCATTCCATCTCGTGAAATATCAGTGTAAATAATTGCCGCAACGCCATTTTCTTGAAATTCTAATGCCAATTCGATGACATCAAATTGCGAAACGGTTGCCCACCCGTCAGTAGCGACTTTGCCATCTTTCGCATCTAAACCAACCATCACATGACCCGCAAACTTTGCCGCCATTTCACGGACAAATTGCGGTTCTTGGACAGCTTTTGTGCCAATAATGACATATTGAACGCCCGCATTTAAATAGGCTTCAATTGTAGCTTCGTCACGAATGCCACCACCGATTTGCACGGGCAAATTTGGATAGGCTTTTGCAATCGCAGTAATCACGTCAGCATTGCGTGGTTTGCCTGCAAATGCACCGTCTAAATCGACTAAATGAATCCGTTTTGCACCCGCTTCAACCCAGCGTCCTGCAACTTCAACAGGATTATCTGAAAATACGGTGTCATCTTCCATGCGTCCCTGACGCAAACGGACACATTTTCCTTCTTTTAAATCAATTGCAGGGATAAGCAACATACGTTTTTTCCTTTTTTAAAATTTTGATAATGATATTTTCTACAAATTATGGTGTCGTTTTCAACTAGAATACCTAAAAATCTGTTCTGATTAGTGTAGCTTGAACACAACAAGATTTCTTTGAAAATTAGGAGATGTAATGAGTTTAGCAAAAAGAATTATTCCCTGTTTAGATGTAGACAATGGGCGCGTTGTAAAAGGCGTTCAATTTGTCGATATTCGTGACGCTGGCGACCCTGTCGAAATTGCGCGACGTTATGACCGTGAAGGCGCAGACGAAATCACGTTTTTAGACATCACCGCAACACACGATAATCGCAACACGATGGTTCATGTTGTCGAACAAGTTGCTAGCGAAGTGTTTATTCCGCTTACCGTTGGCGGTGGAATTCGCACGCTTGAAGACATACGTCGAATGCTCAACGCAGGTGCAGACAAAGTCGGCATCAACAGTGCGGCGGTTTTCAATCCTGATTTTGTCAAAGAAGCAGCAGATAAATTTGGTTCGCAATGTATCGTGGTCGCAATTGATGCCAAAAAAGTTAGCGGCGAAGGCGAACCGAATCGCTGGGAAATTTTCACACACGGCGGACGCAAACCAACAGGATTAGATGCCGTTGAATGGGCAAAAAAAATGGTTGAATTTGGTGCGGGTGAAATTCTTTTAACCAGCATGGACAAAGATGGTACAAAATCAGGCTTCAACTTGCCATTAACTCGCGCCGTGAGCGAAGCTGTTTCTGTTCCAGTAATTGCATCGGGCGGCGTAGGAAATTTAGACCATTTAGCCGCAGGTATTTTAGAAGGCAAAGCAGATGCGGTTTTAGCGGCAAGTATTTTTCATTTTGGCGAATACACCATTGGGCAAGCTAAACAACGAATGCGTGAATGTGGCATTGAAGTAAGAATTTAACAATTTTTTGGAGAATAAAATGCCTATCGATATTTTATTAACAATCATTTTAACGGCGGCGATTCAGTCTGTTTTCGGTGTAGGAATGTTGTTGTTTGGCACGCCGATTTTGCTATTGCTTGGTTACAATTTTGTCGATGCACTGGGGGTTGTATTGCCAATTTCGATTGCAATTAGTTTGTTACAAGTCGTTAAACACGTTAATTATGTTGATAAGCCATTCTTTAAAAACGTGTTGCGTTATTGCATTCCTGTAATCGTTGTATTTTTGGCGTTAATTACGTCTGTGAAAATCAACGTCGGTTTTGTAATGGGAATTTTTTTGTTGTTAGTTGCATTAAAAAGCGTTTTGCCACAATTTGAAAATTTCCTAAAATCAATTGTTAAATATGAGCGGCTTTATTTAATCATGACTGGATTTGTGCATGGCGTAAGTAATTTAGGTGGTTCGTTGCTAACGGTGATGATTTACAGTAAGCAATATCAAAAAGACACCACGCGCGTCACAGCGGCGGCGTGTTACGCAACGTTTGCCATTTTTCAATTGGCTACATTGATGATTATGCAAACAGAATTTACGATTCCTTACGATATACGCGCTTTTTTTGTTCAAATTGGCATGGTGGTATTTTTAATTATTGAAAAAATACTTTACGGGAATATCGATAACGAAAAATACAACCGAATTTTTGCTATTTTTCTATTTATGGCGGGATTAGCGTTAATTGGAAAATCACTTTTATGAATAATTGGTTAGACGAGATTAGATTTACTGAAGAGGGTTTAATTCCAGCGATTGCACAAGATGCGAACACGGGCAAAATTTTAATGTTTGCGTGGATGAACCGCGAATCATTGCAACTTACTGTTGAAAACGGTTACGCCGTTTATTGGTCGCGTTCACGTCAAAAATTATGGCGCAAAGGCGAAGAATCTGGACATCAACAAAAAATTATCAGCATTCAACTTGATTGCGATGAAGATGTTTTGCTTTTAAAAATTGAACAACAAGGCGGTATTGCGTGTCACACAGGACGCGAAAGTTGTTTTTATCGACAATTGATTGATGGCGAATGGCAAGCTGTTGAAGACGTGTTGAAAAATCCAGATGAAATTTACAAGCATTAAACGTGCATTTCTAGTGGCGTTGCTTATCAATGCAACGACAATTTCTGCACTTGAAATAGACAAACTTGATTTACCCGAAATGGGCGATTCGGCAGGCACGTTAATCAGTCCCGACGAAGAAAAAAAATTGGGCGAGGCGTTTTTTCGCAGTTTGCATTCGCAAGTTGAAATCAATCAAGACAGCGAAATTCAAGAATATATCCAAACGATTGGCGAAAAATTAGTTTCTCACAGCGATACGCCAAGTTATCCGTTTCATTTTTTTGTGGTAATGGAAAATAACATAAATGCTTTCGCAGGTCCTGGCCGTTATATTGGTGTGAATTCAGGTTTGATTTTAATGACCGAAGCTGAAAGCGAATTGGCATCTGTGATGGCGCATGAAATTGGTCACGTTACGCAACGGCATTTATATCGTTCTTATGAAGCGAGTTCGCGGCTTTCAATTCCGATGATGGCGGCGACATTAGGTGCAATTTTGCTCGGTACACAATCACCACAAGCGGGTCAAGCGGCGATTATGGCAATTCAAGCAGGAAGCGTTCAATTTCAAATCAATTTTACCCGCGAACACGAAGAAGAAGCCGATAGAGTAGGAATGCAAACCTTGTCGCTTTCAACTTATGACCCACGCGCAATGCCTACGTTTTTTGAACGGTTGCAACAATCGACACGTTATTCGGGTCAAAATGTCCCTGAATTTTTACGCACACATCCTGTGACTGCATCGCGGATTTCAGATTCTCGCGGACGGGCTGATAATTACCCTTATAAACAATATCCAGATTCGCTTGCGTATCAGTTAATTAAAACGAAATTATTGGTTTTGCTGGCAAACGATAGCAATGAAATCAAAGCCATTTTGCAAGCGCGATTAACGCAAGGTTTGCCCGAACAACGCACCGTTGCACAATATGGTTTAGGTTTATTGGCATTAAAAACGCAGAATTTTGTTGAAGCTGAAGCTATTTTTCAAAATCTAACAAAATTAAATCCTGAACAATCACATTATGCGGGGGCATTAGCACGAACCGCTTTAGAATCGAATAATTACAAATTAGCATCAACACGTTTTCAAAAATTAGCCGCGCAATTTCCTGAAAATGACGCAATTAAAATCGAATATGTACGAGCATTATTGAAAGCAGGTGAACCACTTAACGCAAAAAAATTGTTGCTGACGTTGTCATTTAAAACCCAGCAGCAGCCTATTTTTTCAGAATTACTCGCGCAAATTTACGGCGATTTAAATCAGCCAGCCGAATCACATCGTTATTTGGCAGATTATTATTTTGCAATGGGCGCAACACAACAAGCGATTTTACAAATTCGATTGGCGCAACAAATTCGTGGAATTAGTCCGCAAATGCAGTCGATTTTGCGCGATAAATTAACTTTTTTATTAACAATTTCAGAACAAGAACGGCGTTCATAAATGGACAAAAAAAAATTAGAAGCGCGTGAATTGTCGTGCATTCGTGATGAGCGCGTTTTATTTAGTGAATTGAGTTTTACGTTAACCAGTGGACAAGTTTTGCTAATTGAAGGGCGAAATGGCGCGGGAAAAACCTCGTTGTTACGAATTTTGACGGGCTTTCGCAAACCCGATGCAGGCGATTTATTTTGGAATGATGAATTGATTGATGATACACAAGAATTTTATCAAGACACAGCGTATATCGGACACAATAACGGTTTAAAAGACACTTTAACCACGCAAGAAAATTTACATTACGCGCAATCATTGGCAATTAGCACGTTAACCATTGATGACGCGCTCGAACAAGTTGGCTTAAATGGTTATCAAGAAACATTTGTGCGTTTTATGTCGGCAGGACAAAAACGACGTTTAGCGTTAGCGCGATTGCTTTGCACGCATAAACCGCTTTGGATTCTCGACGAACCTTTTACGTCGCTTGACCGTGCAAGCATAAAATTATTTGAAAAATTTATTGAAAACCATGCAAATCAAGGAGGTTTGGTGATTATGACTTCGCATCACGACACGTCGATTCCTCACACCTTGCTTCAAAAAATTCACTTATGAAACAGTCTTCTTTATTTCAAGCGTTTAGCGCGGTAATTAAACGCGATTTGTTGCTCGCTTATCGTCATCGTTCTGAATTGATAAATCCGCTTGCGTTTTTTGTGATGGTGATTACGTTATTCCCATTGGCATTAGGAGCAGAAATCACACTATTAAAACGCATTGCGCCAGCGATTATTTGGGTTGCTGCGTTATTAGCATCGTTGATGTCGATTGATAATTTGTTTCGTTCGGATTACGACGATGGCAGTTTGGAATTGATGGTGATGACACCGCATTCATTGTCGATTTTGGTATTGGCAAAAGTCACCGCGCATTGGTTGTTATCGAGCGTTCCGCTGTTGTGTATCGCACCATTAATGGGTTTGATGTTGCACATGGACAGTGACGTAATTAGCGTTTTATTGTTGACGTTGCTAATTGGAATGCCTGTTTTAAGTTTAATTGGTGGCATTGCGGTTGGATTAACGTTAGGTTTGCGAAAAGGTGGTGCGTTGTTGGCGATTTTAGTATTGCCGCTTTATGTACCAATTTTGATTTTTGCGAGCAGCGCGGTTGATGCCGCAATGAGCGGTTTTCCTGTTTCGGGGCATTTGTCGATGATGTGCGCGATTTTATTTTTAGCGATTACTTTAACGCCATTGCCAACAGCCGCCGCTTTAAAAATGAGTTTGAGCTAATTTATCTCGAGGCTGTAAAAATTTCTTTTATTCAACGAATTACTTCTCACTCGCTTCTCATGTCTTGTCTTTTTTACGTTATATCGCGCATTTTTGATTTCAAAATAAGTGATATAACGTAATTAAAATTGCTTTCCAAATGCAAAACAACTTACAAAATAGAACTGAATTATAATGCCCGCCATTTTAATTTTTCTGTTTGCCAATCAAGGCAATTTAAAAAAACGAGTTAAGTTATGTTCATGCGATTTATTTATAAATTTTCGTCACCGCCTTATTTTTATGCAATTAGTGGAAAAATGCTGCCTTGGTTGACCGCCTTATTTTTTCTATTACTCGGTTACGGTTTATACGGTGGTTTGGTCACTGCACCTGCTGATTATCAACAAGGTGATAGTTTTCGGATTATTTACGTTCACGTTCCAGCCGCGTGGATGTCCATGTTTATTTATGTGGTGATGGCAATTAGCGGTGGAATTGGCTTGGTTTGGCGAATCAAATTGGCTGAAATTGTTAGCATTTCCAGCGCGTCAGTCGGCGCAAGTTTCACATTTTTGGCTCTTGTTACGGGGTCACTTTGGGGGAAACCCATGTGGGGCGCGTGGTGGGTTTGGGATGCACGATTAACGTCAGAATTAGTTTTGTTATTTTTATATTTAGGCGTAATTGGACTTTATAACGGTATTGAAGATAAACGCACCGCTTCACGCGCCGTTGCTATTTTGGCATTAGTTGGCGTAGTCAACATTCCTATTATCCATTATTCCGTTGAATGGTGGAACACGTTACACCAAGGCGCGACAGTTTCAAAATTAGACAAACCATCGATTCACATTGATATGTTGATTCCACTTTTGGTAATGGCGGGTGCGTTTAAAGTTTATTATTTCATCGCGTTATTATTACGGTGTCGTAATGAACTTTTAGAACGTGAAGCAAATGGAAAATGGATTGATGATTTATTGGAGAATGTGAAATGAGAGAATTTTTCGCAATGGGCGGTTACGCCTTTTACGTCTGGACTTCTTACGGTTTAACATTTGTGCTGATGTTTATCGGCGTAATCAAACCGTTAATAGCAAATAAAAACATTTTGCGTGGCTTACTTTTGAAACGTAAGCGGGAGCAAAATCAATGAGAATTATCAAACAAAAACGCTTGGGTTTAATTTTACTGATGGTCGGGGGAATTGGAATTGCCACATTTTTTGGATTACGCGCCTTTAACGATAATTTGATGTATTTCTTTTCAGCAACTGACGTTATCGAAGGTAAAGCTCCGAAAGATCATTTATTTCGTTTAGGTGGAATGGTGGTAAAAGGTAGCGTTGTGCGTCAACCGTCTGGTTTAACGGTGCGATTTGTTTTAACGGATATGGCAAAAGAAGTCACAGTGGAATACACAGGAATTTTGCCTGATTTATTTCGTGAAGGGCAGGGCATTGTGGCAAACGGCAAATTAGATGCAAACGGCATTTTTATCGCACAAGAAGTGTTAGCAAAACATGATGAAAATTATATGCCGCCAGAAGTGGCAGGCAGTATGAAAAATAAACCAGCGGAGAGTCAAAAATGATGTTGCCTGAATTAGGACAATTTGCGCTAATTTTGGCGGCGTGTTTATCGTTAGTTTTGGCGGTTGTGCCGCTTGTCGGCGTACAAAAAGGAATCGGAAGTTGGATTGCGTTAGCGCGTCCGTCAGCGTTTGGGCAATTATTCTTTATGATTGTTTCTTACGGACTTTTGACAACAGCGTTTATCAAGCATGATTTTTCTGTTTTATACGTTGCGTCAAATTCTAATACGCAGTTGCCATTTATGTACTTAATCGCAGGGGTTTGGGGTTCGCACGAAGGTTCATTACTGCTTTGGGCATTGATTTTGTCAGGCTGGACAAGTGCCGTTGCATTATTTAGTAAAAATTTACCGACCGAATTAGTTGCACGAGTTTTGAGCATCATGGGCGCAGTTGCTCTGGGTTTTTTGTTATTTGTCATTTTTACATCGAATCCATTTGAACGCATTTTTCCAATTCCAGCGGAAGGTCGTGATTTAAATCCACTTTTACAAGACCCAGGCATGGCAATTCATCCACCGATGCTTTACATGGGGTATGTCGGTTTTTCAGTTGCGTTTGCGTTTGCAATTGCGGCGTTAATGAATGGCAAACTTGATGCGGCTTGGGTGCGTTGGACACGCCCTTGGACAACAACCGCTTGGATGTTTTTGACGTGTGGAATTGTTTTGGGCAGTTGGTGGGCATATTACGAACTCGGTTGGGGCGGCTGGTGGTTTTGGGATCCTGTCGAAAATGCGTCATTCATGCCTTGGCTGGTTGGCACAGCGTTAATTCATTCACTTGCCGCAACCGAAAAACGTGGAATGTTCAAAAGTTGGACAATTTTATTATCCGTTTTTGCGTTTTCATTGAGTTTGCTCGGTACATTTTTAGTTCGTTCAGGTGTTTTAACGTCAGTTCATGCGTTTGCCAGCGATCCAACACGCGGAATTTTCATTTTGGTATTTTTGGGAATTGTCGTCGGAGGCTCACTCATGTTATTTGCGATTCAAGCCCCAAAAATTCAAACCGAAGGACATTTTGAATTGGTTTCACGCGACGCGCTTTTGCTTGTGAATAACGTGTTATTAGTTGGCACAACTGCGACAATTTTACTCGGCACGCTTTATCCTCTGGTCATTGACGCTTTAGGTTTAGGCAAAATTTCAGTAGGTCCTCCGTATTTCAATGGTGTATTTATTCCATTGACTGCGCCACTAGCGTTTTTTGTTGGAATTGGTGTGTTAGCGCGTTGGCGACAAGATAGCGCGGTGCGTTTGTGGAAATTAGTCATGATTCCACTCGCAAGTAGTTTGGTGATTGGTTTGGTGTTGG
The DNA here is from genome assembly GCA_049656545.1 of Methylococcaceae bacterium. Taxonomy (GTDB): domain Bacteria; phylum Pseudomonadota; class Gammaproteobacteria; order Methylococcales; family Methylomonadaceae; genus UBA10906. The sequence goes on along the minus strand of JBASLW010000203.1, from coordinate 4,398 downwards.
CATTTTTACCGCATCATTTTACTTGGTCAGCTTTTATTGGTTTGACATTAGCAGCTTGGACAACTATCGGCGCAGGTTTTGGGATTTATGACCGTTTGCGAAATAAAACGAATAAATGGGAAGCACTAATTCAACAACCGTTAAGCGTTTGGGCAATGACGACCGCGCATTTTGGAATTGCGGTTTTTATTGTCGGCGTGACATTGGTTTCAACGTATTCCGAAGAAAAAGATATTCGTCTTGCGCCGAATGAATCGTTGCATTTAGCGGGTTATGATTTCTTGTTTCACGGTGTACAACCAGCAACGGGCGCAAATTACAGCGCAAATCAGGGACATTTTACTGTGACAAAAAATCAAAAATTAGTCGCAGAATTGCATCCGCAGAAACGCATTTATAACGCTTCTGGAATGCCAATGACAGAAGCAGGCATTGATGCAGGAATCACACGCGATTTATTTGTCGCGCTCGGTGAACCACTTGGTGATGATGGTGCATGGGCGTTGCGAATTTATTACAAACCGTTTGTGCGTTGGATTTGGATTGGTGGTTTGTTTATGGCGTTTGGTGGTTTTCTTGCTGTGTTTGATAAACGTTATCGTCGTGAAATCAAAACGGAGGCAATTTAATGAAATTACGTTTTTTATTGCCGCTTGGCGCATTTTTGGTAATGGTGATTTTCTTGGGAGTTGGTTTAAAACTCGACCCACATGAAGTCCCTTCGCCGCTCATTGATAAACCCGCGCCAGCTTTCACATTGGCGCAATTACACGAACCACAAAAAACATTTTCACCTGCTGATATGAAAGGCAACGTTTGGCTTTTAAATGTTTGGGCTTCGTGGTGTGCATCGTGCCGTCAAGAACACGTTTTTTTCACCGAATTTGCGCGTGCAAATCCAACGGTAAATTTAATCGGTTTGAATTATAAAGATGAGCGCGAGGCAGGAATGCAATGGTTGGCGCGTCTAGGAAATCCTTATCTAGTCAGCGTTTCAGATACGGAAGGCATGGCAGGTTTAGATTGGGGCGTTTATGGCGTACCTGAAACCTTTGTTATCGATAAAAAAGGGATTGTGCGTCACAAACAAACAGGTCCTGTTGATTTAACGATTTTGCAAACTGTAATTATGCCGGTAATTGAAAAGTTGAATGCCGAAGCGGATTGATATTTTTTGAAAACGAAAAGGAAAAAACGATGAAAATGAAAAGCGTGTTGTTAATGAGTTTGTTGGTTACATCAACAACGATTTTTGCTGAAAATGGAGTCGTTTCACCTGAAAGCGTTGGTTTATCGTCAGTGCGTTTGAAAAATATGGATACGTTGATTGAATCTCACGTTGCCGAAAAAAAAATCGCAGGTGCAAATGTGCTGATTGCTCGTAAAGGTAAAATTGCCTATTTCAAATCATTTGGTATCGCAGATGACAATAAACCGATGCAGCAAGATACGTTATTTCGTGTCGTATCGATGACAAAACCGCTGACTAGCGTAGCGATTATGTTGTTGTATGAACAAGGAAAACTCCTTCTTTCAGACCCTGTTTCAAAATACATTCCTGAATTTAAAAACCAAAAAGTGCTTGAAATGAATGCAAATGGCAAAGGTTACAAACTTGTGCCAGCAAAGCGCGAAGTAACCGTGCGGGATTTACTCAGTCACAGTTCTGGTTTGTTATATTTATTCCCGAATAATTATTATCCCGACCCCACTCGCCAAGCAGTTGTTGATTTATATAAACAAGCGGGAATTACTGATGGTTTTTGTCGTCCAGATGAAACCATTGGCGATATGGTGAAACGTTTAGCGCGTTTGCCACTTTATAAACAACCTGGTGAAGTTTGGGAATACAGTTTAGCGAGCGACGTTTTAGGATATTTAGTTGAAGTTGTGTCAGGACAAAAATTTGATGATTTCATGACAAAACAGATTTTTCAGCCGTTGAAAATGAATGACAGTTATTTTTTTGTGCCACCTGAAAAACAAGCTCGAATTGCCGCCGTTTATAAAAGTGATTGGCATGGATTTCTTGAAAAAGTCGATAATAAGCCGTTAATTGATAAAGATTTATCACTTTGTCCTGAAGATGCTCACATGACAGAAGGAAAGTATTTAGCAGGTGGTGCAAGTGTGATTTCAACCGTTTATGATTATTACCGTTTTGCACAAATGTTGTTGAATGGCGGTGAACTCGAAGGCATTCGTTTATTAAGCCGTAAAACCGTTGAATTGATGACGGCAACAAATCACATTGGAAGTTTTGATGCGACATTTTTACATGATCATGGATGGAAATTCGGTTTAGGTTTTGCCATTCAACAAGATCGTGGACATGATGTCGATAGTGGTGATGTAGGCGCATTTGAATGGGCGGGGATTTATTCCACTCGTTTTAGTGTTGATCCAAAAGAACAAAAAATTACCATTTTTATGTCACAAACCACACCTTTTGGAATGCACTTTGGTTTGTGGGATAAAGTTTTAGTGCAATCGGCTTCCGCGATTAACGATTAAGGAAAATGACATGAAAAAAATTTTTTATATTCTTAGTTTGACTTTATTTTGTTTAACTACAAATGCTAATGCAACAGGGCCTCGCGTCACCTCAAGTTTATTTGAAAAACCTGAAAATGAAATTTTTGCATTAGATTTTCCTCTAATTTTAAGTTCTGAAACTGCTGAAGGTGGTATCGCCGCAGAGATTATTAAAGCGGTGTTTAAAAATGAAAAAGTTGAAAATACGATTACGCCGTTACCATTGCAATCAATGCTTTCTTACTATTTAAATGAAGAAAATGCACTGGCAATTGTTGGGCATGATTTAAATTTGAACGCGACTGAAACTAAAAATGTCATTCTGATTCCCATTTTGAATTTAAAAGAAAGTTATTTTTATTATCGCCCTAAACATGAAACGTTGGCGTGGACAGGAAATTTAGCCGTATTCAAAGGATTAAAATTAGGTGTTCATAAAAATGATAAATCGGAACTGTATCAAAAGTTTGATATTTATATTGAACAAACACTTTTAGATGCACGAATTCAAGAGCTTATTTCAGGCAAAATTGATTTGATACGCGAATCAAATTTCACGATGGAAAACGCGTTGAAAAACCGTTTTTCAGAACAACAAAAAAACATTATTCGTTTAGAACCACAAGCAGGCAATGCCATTATTTTTATTGCCTTCAATAAAAAAAATCCTAAAGGCGCGACTTTAGCAAAATCATTTCAAAAAGGATTAGCAAAACTGATTGCAACACATCAATACAATGAAATTTTAAAAAAATACACAGGTGATTCCACGATTGAAACCTATTTTAATTTGATTTCACCGTAGTTTTTTAATGAAACAATCGAGTTTATTTTTATTTCTTGTTTTATTTAGTCACATTTTGATGGCTGACATCGTGGTTTTAAATGCCAACGAAAGTCCGCCGTATTGGATAAAAAACTCCTCTACTCACGGTATGGGCGCAGAATTGATTACAGCGATTTCTGACGAAGTCGGTTTGGAATCACGCATTGAATTTATGCCTTTAAAACGACTGATTAACGATACGACAAACAATGATTTAGGCAATCCTGTGTTTTATATTGGTAATCAAGATTTTGAAGCGATTATTCCCATCGCACTTTCTCAAGTTGCGCTTTATAGCTACAAACCAAAATTATCGAAAACGATTAAAATAAAAACATTAAATGATTTAAAAGGTTATCGAATCGGTGCATTGTCTGGCACTGTTGCGGATCGGCAATCATTTGAAAAATTTGGTATTCACATCGAAACCAGTTACACGCGCGAATCATTATTTAAAAAATTACATCACGGGCGTTTAGATTTAGTGCTGGAAATTGATTTAGTGGGACAACAAATTTTGACGCAATTATTTCCTGATGAATTAGACAATTTTACGGTGATTGAAATTCCCAATTCGGTTTCAACAATTGCAATTATGCTTGATAAAAATTACCCGTATGCAAAAGAAATTGCAGCGCGTTATCGAGAAGGATTAGCCAAAATTATTAAAAATGGACGTTATGCCGAGATTATTCGTCGTTACTATTCTGAAGACCCGCCTGCAACATGGTTTAAAGAATTAAATCGTTTTACCCATTTTTATGGAACACAATCTCTTTGAAACGCATGAAGACCAGTATAAAAATCAAAATTATTTTCTCCTTATTATGCGTTGTGATTGGCGTGTTAAGTATTTATGAGTGGAATAATTACAAAGCAATAAAGCAACAGCTTTATGCGGATTTAAATATGATGGCAGATAGGCAAATTCAGCGATTAGCCGAAGGTTTAATTCTTCCACTTTGGGAAATGGATGAAGATTGGCAAAAAAAAATTATCGCTATTGAAATGTTAAATAATCAAACGCACGCTATAAC
>JBASLW010000202.1:0-7223 GCA_049656545.1 Methylococcaceae bacterium | reverse complement strand
TATTTGTCTGGGGGTATTTGCTTACATTATTGTATTTTTGCTTGGTGTAACGTCATCAAAATTCGCAATGAAAAAATTAGGAAGAAATTGGAAAAAATTACATCGTTGGATTTATTTAGCGTCAATTGCTTCCGTTATTCATTATTTTTGGCAACTTAAAGGCAATCTCGCAGAACCGTTACTTTATGCAATCATTATTTTTCTATTGTTAAATTTTCGCGTATTCATTTGGTTCACCACTCGTCAACTCAGCAAAATGATGATTCCCAAAGGACGTTTTAAAGAAGAATAATTGATTGTATAAGTTTTATTACTGATGATATGTGTTGGAACGTTCTACCAAATATAAAAACATGATTAACAACGATATACTCACATGAAAAGTCTAAATCCACAACAACAAGCGGCGGTCAAACAAATTGACCAGCCGCTTTTAGTTTTAGCAGGTGCGGGAAGTGGAAAAACGCGCGTGATTACCGAAAAAATTGCCTATTTGGTTAAACAAGGTTTGCCAGCTCGAAATATCGCTGCTTTAACTTTTACGAATAAAGCCGCACGAGAAATGCAAAGTCGTGTTTCAAAGTTGCTGCACGGTTCGCAAAGTCATGGATTGCGTGTTTCGACGTTTCATTCTTTGGGTTTAGATATTTTACGCAAAGAACACAAAGCGTTAGGTTATAAAGCATCCATTACGTTATTTGATGAATATGACAAAATCACGGTTTTAAAAAGTTTGCTCACCCAAAAAATCGGCGATTATGACACCAAACAAGTTGAACAATTTGCCGCGAAAATTGGACAATGGAAAAATGCCTTTATCACGCCAGAACAAACGATGGCTTTTGAAACTTTGCCGCTAAATTTAGAAATCGCGCAAATTTACGCCGATTACACGCGCTGTTTGCATTCGTATAATGCGGTCGATTTTGACGATTTAATTTTAAAACCTGTGTTGTTATTTCAATCAAATCCTGACGTTTTAACGAAATGGCAAAATCGGCTTCGTTATTTGCTAGTTGATGAATATCAAGACACCAATTTAACGCAATATCAACTGGTGAAATTATTGGTTGGCGCATTGGCAAAATTTACGGTTGTTGGCGATGATGACCAATCTATTTATGCGTGGCGCGGCGCACAACCTGAAAATTTAGCGCAATTGCAAACCGATTTTCCGCGTTTAAATGTGATTAAACTCGAACAAAATTACCGTTCAACAGGACGAATTTTAAAAGTCGCTAATCATTTAATTGCGAATAATCCGCACACCTTTGAAAAACGTCTTTGGAGTCAATTGGAACACGGCGAACCATTGCGAGTTTTAGCCCATAAAAATGATGAAGTCGAAGCGTCGCAAGTCGTATCAGAAATCATGCACCACAAATTGATGAATGGCGCGGTTTATAAAGATTACGCGATTTTATATCGTGGCAATCATCAATCCCGTTTGATTGAACAAGCCTTGCGCGAACGAAATGTGCCGTATTTTATCAGCGGAGGCACATCGTTTTTTTCGTATGCCGAAGTGAAAGATGTGTTGAATTATTTACGTTTACTTTCAAATCACGATGATGACGCGGCATTTTTACGGATTGTAAATACACCACGCCGCGAAATTGGCGCGACAACTTTGGAAAAATTGGGCGCGTATGCGCGAGAACGACAAGTCAGTTTATTTACATCGTGTGGTGAAATGGGTTTAAGTTCGCATTTACACGAAACACCTCGCAAACGCCTCCAAAATTTTCACGATTGGATTTTGAAAAAATCGGATTTGTTGAATGTCGCACCGAATAAAATCGAATTGATTGCCGAACTGTTAGAACAAATTGGTTATAGCGCGTATTTGCGCGAAGACAGCAACACCAAAGAAACCGCCGAACGGCGCATGAAAAATGTGCAGGAATTACTCGATTGGTTGCAGCGTTTAATTGAGCGAAATACCGCCGATGGTGAAGAATTTTTATTGACGGAATTGGTTGCAAAAATCATGTTGCTCGATGTTTTAGAACGTAACCGCGAAGACGAAGTGAATGACGAAATCAGTTTGATGACGTTACACGCCGCGAAAGGCTTGGAATTTCCACACGTTTTTTTGATTGGTGTAGAAGAAAAAATTTTACCGCATCAAAACAGCATCGACGCTGACAGTATCGAAGAAGAAAGGCGTTTGGCTTACGTTGGAATTACACGAGCGCAAAAAACCTGCACCTTAAATTATTGTACACATCGCAAACAACGCGGCATTTTAGAAGAATGTCAGCCGAGCCGATTTTTAGACGAATTACCCGAAGAAGATTTGCTTTGGGCAGTAAAAAAACCGCTTACGGAAGAAATTAAACAAGCGAATAAAAAATCATTTTTTGCAGGGGCGAAAAATCTGTTTTCGGATGAATTATGAAAAATTTTGTCCAATGGTTTCGCGGTTCATCGCCCTATATTCAAGCGCATCGCAATAAAATTTTTGTCATCAATTTTGGTGGTGAAGCCTTGCAAGATGAATCGTTTAAAAACCTGATTCACGATTTTGCATTACTTAGCAGTTTAGGCATTCGCCTTGTGTTAGTTCACGGGATTCGTCCACAAATTGATGAACGTTTAAAAAAACTTAACCACCCTGCCCGCTTTCATAATCGTTTGCGAATTACTGACGATGTTGCGTTGCAATGTGTGAAAGAAGCCGCAGGATTTGTGCGCGTTGAAATTGAGGCGTTACTTTCGATGGGGTTAGCCAATTCACCGATGGCAAATGCCGAATTAAAAGTCGCTTCGGGAAATTTTATTGTGGCGAAACCGATTGGCGTGATTGATGGTGTGGATTACGCAAATACAGGCGCGGTGCGTAAAATCAATAACACGGCGATTCACGCGCAGCTCGAACAACAAAACCTGGTTTTAATTTCATCAGTTGGTTATTCACCAAGCGGCGATGTGTTTAATTTATCTGCTGAACACGTTGCAACTGCCGTCGCCATTGCGTTAAATGCAGAAAAATTAATTTTTTTAACCGAAGAAAGTTGTGTTGATGCACAAGGAAAATTGATTGCTCAATTAACAACAGACGAATTAAAGCAAAACACAGAATTAAATTTTTCGTTACAAACCGCTATCGAAAGTTGCGACGCGGGCATTGCAAGAGTGCATTTAATCAATCGTCATATCGATGGCGCGTTATTACAAGAACTTTTTACCCGCGATGGCGTAGGAACGCTAGTCAGCTCAAAACCGTATGAAATTTGCCGCGCAGCAACATTAAATGACATTGGTGGTATTTTAGAATTGATAAAACCGCTCGAACAACAAGGCATTTTGGCAAAACGGTCGCGTGAAAAAATTGAAATGGAAATCAATGATTACATTGTGTTAGAACGTGACGGATTGATTATTGGTTGCACGGCGTTACACGTTAATGTTGTTGAAAATAGTGCCGTGCTGGCGTGTTTAGCGGTTCACTCGGATTATCGCGGTGGCGCACGCGGACAACGATTGTTCTCAATGGCATTAGATATTGCTAAAAATCGGCATCTAAAAACCGTGTTTGTTTTATCGACGCAAACTGTGCAATGGTTTGTCGAACGTGGTTTTGAATATAGTGACATCGACAACCTACCCGATTTTTTGAAAGCTCTTTATAATCCACAGCGAAATTCTAAAATTCTTTTTAAAATCCTTGAGTAAGCCAATGAAATTAAGTTGTTTATCGTTGTTACAAGTAACTGATATTCACGTTTTGCCAGCATTTGAAAATACGTTGTTAGGTGTTCAAACAGAGCGTTATTTTCATGATGTGTTAGCACATGCTTTTGAGAAACGAAAAAATTACGATTTATTACTTTTAACAGGTGATTTAGCGCAATCGCCTTGTGTTTCAAGCTATCAACGCATTTTGGAGAAAATCGAAACACTTCAAATTCCCGTGCGTTGTTTAGCAGGCAATCATGATAATTTTGACTTAATGCAACACATTTTTAATACGCCACAAATCAATTGCCAAAAGCAAACCCGTTTTGACAAATGGCAAATTTTGACGTTAAACAGTCAAATTATCGGTAACGAAAAAGGCTATTTAGCGCAAACTGAATTGGATTTTTTAGAAACCTGTTTGCATGAAAATAAGGATTTATTTACGTTGATTGCGTTACATCACAATTGTTTGCCAACAGGCAGCGCGTGGCTTGATACGATGACCATTGAAAACAGTGAAGCATTTTTAAACATAGTGGCGCAATTTCCGAATGTAAAAGTCATTGCAAATGGACATATTCATCAAGAAATGGATAAAAAAATGGGTGAAATTTCCGTATTAGGCACACCGTCAACATGTTTTCAATTTGCATTAAATAACGCAGATTTCAAAATGGATAGAACCGCACCTGGTTATCGAATCATTGATTTATTTGATGATGGCACGATTGAAACGTGTGTACATCGAATTGAATCAGACATGAGTGAATTAGAATTGGATTCCGAAGGCTACTAACATTCGCGTTACAATGCTGTCACACATTATTATGAGGAAAAAATTATGTCAGAAGAAACCACGCATCACATCGCGTTAAACGAGTCAGAAATTCAAACTCGTTTAGAAAATGAATTACCGCATTGGTTTTATGAAAATGGTTGGATTCGTCGAAAAATAAAAACAAGCGGTTGGAAAGCGACGTTAATGGTTGTGAATACGGTTGGACATTTAGCTGAAAAAGCATGGCATCATCCTGATTTGACCGTTTCCTATGCGTTTGTGATTGTAAAATTAGTTACTCACGCGGCAAAAGGCATTACGGAAAAAGATTTTGCGTTAGCGAAAAAAATTGAAGAAGTCGTAATGTGGGATGCCGCCCAAGAATCGCAAGGCGTTTTTGAAGGTACGCCAGAAGACCCACGTTTTAAATACATTAAAAAAGATTAGAAGGACAAAAAATGAGTGAGTTTTTTGAAGTCCCCAGCGCATTTTGCGGCGTTGGCACGGACGATTTAACAATTAAAGTAGATGGTTTAAAAATTAGCGTTACTGAAAATGGTTGTGCGGTGAATACGCCTGCGTTTGAACAGGACATTACTGACACAAAAGCGCGTATCAATGGCAAAGAAGTAGAATTAGAAGAAGCCATTGTTCATGCGGCAACGTTGCTTAAAAATACAAATTTTCCTGTTATTGGTGGTTGTGCAACTGACGTGAATGGAATGCGTGGTTTATTAGCCTTAGCAGATAGAACAGGAGCTGTCGTTGATAATGCGAATTTCAACAACGCTCGCAAAAACATTTTAGCGTTGCAAGATTCTGGCTGGATGAATACAACGCTTGCGGAAGTGAAAAATCGTTGTGACGTGTTGTTGATTGTTGGCACAGATTTAGAAGGTTTCGCGCCACGTTTTTTTGAAAAATATCTCTGGAATGAAGCGATGTTTTTAGAAAACACCAGCGACCGTGACATTATTTATTTAGGCACAAAACCATCTGGCAATGCGTCAACATCACCATCAGGAAAAATCGCACAAGTTTTTGAATGTGCCACCGAAAATTTACCTGAAGTCGTGAACGTTTTACGCGCGTTGGTGAAAGGACAACAAATTCAAGCTCAAAGCGTTGCAGGAATTTCGATTGCTGATTTACAAGCGATTGCTGATAAATTGAAAAATGCAAAATACGGCGTAGTAACTTGGGCAGCAGGCTCGTTAGCCTATTCACATGCTGAACTGACCGTTCAAACGATTTCCGAAATGATTAAAAATTTGAACGAAACGACACGTTGCAGTGGTTTTCCGTTAGGTGGTAAAGAAGGCGACCAAACAGCAAACCAAGTATGTGGTTGGACAACAGGTTATGCAGCGCGAGTGAGTTTTGCGAAAGGTTATCCCGAATATGACCCGTTTTTATTTGAAACGAATGAATTGCTTGAAAATGGTGAAGCGGACGCGTTTGTTTGGGTCAATGCTTTTAACGCTAGCGCAAATCCACCAAAAACCCATTTGCCAACAATTGTTGTAGCACGTTCTGGTATGACGTTTGAAAAAGAACCCGATGTGTTTATTCCTGTTGGAACGCCTGGTATTGACCATACAGGACACGCTTACCGTTTAGATAATGTGGTAGCAATTCGATTGAAAAAATTGCGTAATTCGGATTTGCCTTCGACAGCAGACGTTTTAAATGCGATTGAAAAAGTTTTACGCGAGGAATCAGTATGTTAATTAGATTAACGGGCGGTAAAGTGTACGACCCAGCCAGCGGTATCGATGGCATCAAACAAGATATTTACATTCAAAATGGCAAAATCATCGATAAACCTGTTGGCGATTTTCAAGTCGATAAAGAATACGACTTAAAAGGCAAAGTCGTGATGTCGGGCGCAATCGATATGCACACACACATCGGCGGAGGAAAAGGCAATATCGCTCGCACACTTTTACCCGAAGACCATCGCAACGACCCCGTTGCCAGTACGCACATTTGCCGATCAGGTTGTGGACACGCTGCACCAAGTACCTTTATCACAGGTTATCGTTACGCTGAAATGGGCTACACCGCTGGGTTTGAACCCGCTGTATTGCCAATTAACGCTCGCCAAGCACACATGGAAATGGGCGATATTCCAATTTTGGACAAAGGCGGCTATGTCATGCTCGGCAGTGATGATTATTTGCTCCGAATGCTGACCGCGAAAAAAGACCAAAAAGCGATTAACGATTATGTTGCGTGGACAATGAACGCAGCAAAAGCGATTGGCGTAAAAGTCGTGAATCCTGGTGGCATCAATGCGTTTAAATTCAATCAACGCAAACTCGATTTAGACGAACACAATTCGCATTACAACGTTACGCCACGTCAGATTTTGCAAGTGTTGTCAACAGCAGTAAAAGAAATTGGTGTATCTCATCCGTTGCACGTTCATGGCTGTAATTTAGGTGTACCTGGCAATATCGAAACCACGCTCGATACGATTCAAGGTATTGGTGGATTGCCGATGCACTTAACGCATATTCAATTTCACAGCTACGGCACAGAAGGCGATTTTAAATTCTCTTCAGGTGCGACCTACATTGCAGAAGCCGTCAACAAACACAAAAATATCACTATCGATGTCGGACAAATTTTGTTTGGGCAAACAGTTACTGCATCAGGCGACAATATGCGTCAACACGCTAACAATAAATTCGCAAGCCCCCAAAAATGGGTAACGATGGACATTGAATGTGATGCAGGTTGTGGCGTTGTGCCGTTC
>JBASLW010000201.1:0-4091 GCA_049656545.1 Methylococcaceae bacterium | reverse complement strand
GAGTAAACGTATGCTATCGACTTTAACGCTGAGTTCGCCTGTTTGTGTTTTGAACAAATAACCTTCTGCGCCCAAAATATCGCCGATGTCCCATTTTTTGAATTGGTCGTTATAAACGCCTTCTGGCAAATTATCGCGTGCCACATAAACTTGCATTTGCCCTGACATATCTTGCAAATGACTAAAACTCGCTTTGCCCATAATGCGACGTGTCATCATGCGACCTGCGATTTTTACCCGAATATGTGCTTCTTCGAGTTCTTCTTTGGTTTTTTCATCATATTTGACAAGCAATTCGCCCACAACAACATCACGTCGAAAATCAGTTGGGAAAGCAATGGTTTCTTCACGCAACGCCGTTAATTTTTCACGACGTTGTCTAATTTGGTCTTGTTCGTCTTGTAATAATTCAGTCATGTTTATAAGTAAAAAGTTAAAAAATCGCTGTAATTATAACGACTATGCCGTCACGCCGCTAAAAACCTTATAATGACGCAATTATGAACGTCTTTAAAACTCTAAGAAATGACAGAACTTTACGATTTACATTGCCATTCCACCGCATCCGATGGCGAATTATCTCCACGCGAATTAGTAAAACGTGCTTTTGAAAATGGTGTAACAAATTTGGCTTTAACTGACCACGATACGATTGATGGATTAGTTGAGGCGAGAAATTGTGCAAATGAACTCAATATAAATTTAATCAACGGTATTGAAATTTCATCCCAATGGGAAAAACAATGCTTACATATCGTTGGTTTAAACATCAACCCTGATAATTCAGCATTGCAAAAAATTATTCTTGAAGCCAAAAAAATGCGTCAAGAACGCGCCGAAAAAATTGCTGTCAAATTAGAAAAAAAAGGCATTTTAGGCGCAATCGATTTTGTTAAAAATTCACCGATTGAAGGCATGATTACCCGTTCACATTTTGCTCATTTTTTGGTTTCACAATTTCACGTTTCGAGTTTACAAGAAGCGTTTGATCGTTATTTAGGTGACGGAAAATCAGCCTACGTTTCGACAACATGGATAGCTTTAGAAATAAGTGTGCAAGCAATTCTTGATGCAGGTGGAATTCCTGTTGTTGCCCATCCATTACGTTATAAATTAACCGCTACGCGCATGAAAAAAATGCTTCAAGCATTTAAAAATAACGGCGGTTTAGGAATGGAAATTGTCACGGGACGTTACAATCCTGACGAAATGCGCGTTTTAGCAAATTATGCTAATCAATTTGAATTGGCTGGTTCAATAGGTTCTGACTTTCATAGTCCTGAAAATCAATGGATTGAATTAGGACGATTAGCCGTTTTACCAACGTCTGTTAAACCTGTTTGGGAGTTATGGCAATGAGTAATTTTTGGGAAAAAAAAACTTTGTTAGAAATGTCTCAAGACGAATGGGAATCGTTGTGTGATGGTTGTGGAAAATGTTGTTTGCATAAACTTGAAGATGAAGATACAGGCGAAATTTATATAACCAGTATTGCGTGTAAATTGTTAGATTTAAAAACGTGTCGCTGCACAAATTATGCACAACGAATAAAAAATGTGCCTGATTGTTTAGATTTAAGAGATGTAAATTTTATTGAATATCAATGGCTTCCAAAAACGTGCGCTTATCGTTTATTGCATGATGGTGAAAAATTACCACTTTGGCATCCGTTAATTTCCGGTAATAAAAATAGCGTCGAAACCGTCGCTAGCTATGCAATTTCAGAAACAGAAATTACAAATGTAGATGATTTTGAAGATTACGTTTTGATGTTACAAACTTAAATTGCAGTCAATAATGAATCGGCTAACAAAAATATAGGAATGCTTAAATAACGTTATTTTGCTATAAAGTAGCTTTAACCATTATTTGAGATTATTCATGACATTCACCCACCACGAACACACACCGTCTGAAGAACATCCATTTGCCGAAATCGTCCGAATTTTGGGTAAAGGTAAAAAAGGTTCTCGACCTCTCACGCAAGATGAAGCCTACAAAGCCATGAAAATGATTTTGGCTGATGAGGTTTTGCCAATTCAATTAGGCGCGTTTTTAATGTTAATGCGCGTAAAAGAAGAAACAGCCGAAGAATTAGCCGGTTTTGCTCAAGCGGGACGTGAATTTTTTAAATTTTCACACGATGTTCATGTTGATTTGGATTGGTCATCTTACGCGGGAAAACGTCGTCATTTACCTTGGTTTTTGTTGTCAGCATTATTGCTAGTTGAAAATGACATCACGGTTTTCATGCACGGCGCAGAAGGACATTCGCCCCACCGAATTTATACAGAAAATGTATTGCATTATTTGGGTTTGAAAGCTGCCACCTCGATTGAAGAAGCCCGAAATCAATTACAAACACAAAAATTCAGTTATTTATCGCTCGAACATTTTTGCCCGAAATTAAATGAAATTATTCAATTACGTCCGATTTTAGGATTGCGTTCACCCGTTCATACGTTGGTACGTTTGTTAAATCCATTTGATGCACCATGCAGCATTCAGGGCATTTTTCATCCCAGTTATCGCGCTGTTCATCAACACGCCGCAATGATTTTAAATCAGCCACACATGGCAGTTTTAAAAGGAGAAGGTGGCGAAACTGAACGAAATCCTGACGTAGATTGTTTGGTTCAAAGCGTTCATAACGGCGAATTAAGCGACGAAAACTGGGACGCATTATTCACACATCGACACGTTAAAGCTGAAAATTTAAATCCTGAGCAATTAGCGCAACTTTGGCGTGGTGAAATTGAAGATGAATTCGGCGAAGCAAGCATAATTGCAACGGCAGCCGTGGCGTTGAAATTATTAGGCAAAGCAAAAACAAAAGAAGCCGCACATGAATTAGCTGCTAATTTTTGGGCAAATCGAAATAAACAAAAATTTTCACATTAAAAAATCATGACAAATTTACAACTTACTGCCGATGGCAAATTGAAACATTTTTTAACGCCAGAAGGTTTAAGCGCAGAACTTTTAACGCAAATTCTCGATACCGCTGAAACATTTATTGACCGTTCATATTCTCAACCACAAATTAAATCTGTGCCGTTGTTGCGTGATAAAACGGTGGTGAATTTATTTTTTGAAAATAGTACGCGAACGCGCACAACTTTTGAACTTGCAGCAAAAAAATTAGGCGCAGAAGTTATCAATATGAATATTGCAACGTCGGCAACGTCAAAAGGTGAAAGTTTGCTTGATACGATTCGGAATTTAGAAGCAATGTTTGTCGATGGCTTTGTTGTACGTCATGCGGTGAGTGGTGCGGCGCATTTTATCGCCCAACAAACCGCTGACAATATCAGCGTGATAAATGCGGGTGATGGGCAACACGCACACCCCACACAAGCGATGCTTGATATGTTCACGATTCGACAACACAAAAATGATTTTTCAAATTTGCGTGTGGCAATTATTGGTGACATTTTGCATTCACGAGTGGCGCGTTCGGAAATTCATGCGTTAAATATTTTAGGCGCAAAAGAAGTGCGCGTGATTGCCCCTAAAACGCTGTTGCCTACTGAAATTGAATCGTTAGGCGTAACGGTTTCGCACGATTTACGCGAAGGTTTGCAAGATATTGACGTGGTAATTATGTTGCGTTTGCAAAAAGAACGGATGACTTCAGCATTATTGCCAAGCGAAAGTGAGTATTTTAATTGCTTTGGTTTAACGCCTGAAAAATTAAAATTCGCAAAATCTGATGCCATTGTGATGCACCCAGGACCAATAAATCGCGGCGTTGAAATTGATTCAAATGTTGCAGATGGTAAGCAATCTGTCATTTTGCAACAAGTCAGCAACGGCGTTGCCGTGCGAATGGCTGTGATGGCAATGACAATGCAATAACTTTTAAATCAAGCATTTAAGGTAAATTTAATACAGTCACCGTTAAAATCGTTGTTCCTTAACAACAAAACGTACAGTTTTATTCTCTAAAGTTAAAAACTTCTCGTCACGCAATGAGGCGTTACAAGAAGCTGGCGAAGCACTTTGAATTTATTGAATTAACATTCAATTAAAGTTTCTTCATACGCGAAATGTTGATTTTAAATTTCGCTTATTAAAACCAAATTGAGACC
>JBASLW010000200.1:0-6578 GCA_049656545.1 Methylococcaceae bacterium | reverse complement strand
GTATTGCCCGAAAATCAAGTCACCGAATTTACAGCGATGGTTTTCACGCTCGGCATGAAATACCAATTACCCAATGATTTTTTTCTACTTGGTGAATACAGTTTGCGATTCACTGAAGATGCAGACGCGGGGTCAAATACCAATGGTGGTTATATTTCACTATTTAAGGAAATTGAGGGTTGGACACCTTACGTTTCATTTGCAATGTTAAAATCAACATCTGATATTTTGAATTTATATCAAAAAATAAATGCTTATTCTGGCGTTAGCGTCAATTCTGCAATCAAGATTCCAGCCATTCAAAATGGTGCAAAATTATTAAATGCCTCTCAACGACAAGTTGCTGATTTACTGTCTGTCAATGACCAATACACGATTGCAATTGGTACGTCATACCGTTTAACGCCAACCCAAAAAATTAAAGTTGAATGGGCGCGAACGCATATTGGAGTAAATTCTTTTTTCGTTAATGCGCCATCTGACAGCAATGTCACAAACGATGATATTGATGTTTTTTCTTTTTCTTACAACATTGCATTTTAGATGACAAACATACGGCAACCTTCGCATGAAACTGAATTAAAAGACGGCGTGAATGTGATTGGACACAAATAATTTAAAAAAATTTCGTTTAAACATTTCTGAATGAGGAATAACACATGGCTATTGCAAGATTTTTACAACCGATTGATATAAGAAAAATCAGTGTTTCTTACAACATACCCAAAGAAATTACAGCGACAAAACTGGAGATTGGTTTTTTTGATGGTACATCATTTACATCGCTAACCACTTTTTATGGAAATTTTATTACTACGGCAACGAGTTTAGCAAATGGTAGTACCGCACATGCGATTGATGTAAGTGTATTAGATATTGAGCAATTTAAATTTTCAGACATTGCAAATAATGATGTCATTAAAATGCAAACGTATGTTTCAACTAAAAATTACATTGGATTATTAAATTACATTTTAGGTAAAGATGATCAAATCACAGGGTCATCAGGCGATGATACATTAAGTGGTTTTGCTGGAAATGATGTTATTGATTCGGGTTTAGGATCTGACATGGTTTTGTTTTCAGGCAAATTTTCAAACTATGCCGTCACTCATGATACAACCAACATCACGGTAAAAAATATACTCACAAACGAAACAGATACGCTTTACAACACGGAATTTTTAAATTTTGACGACCAAATGATGTCATTTCTTAACCCGTTATCGCCTGTTGTGACACCGAGTACAATTCCACCTTTTGACTTACAACCTGTTGCAATAGTCAGTAAAAAACCCACTTCAGGTGATGATGAATTAACAGGAACAGATAAAAAAGATACGCTAAAAGGTTTAGCGGGCAACGACACTCTCATCGGAGGCATGAATGTCGATAAATTGACAGGTGGAAAAGGGGCGGATGTTTTTAAATTTAACGATGTGCAAGAATCGGGCATTACAACAAAAACTTGTGACACGATTACCGATTTTAAACATAACGAAGGCGACAAAATCGATTTATCTGCGATTCAATTACCAGAAAATAAAACCTTCACTTTTATCGGCAACGCAAAATTCAGTGCTGATGCAACAGCACAATTACGTTTTGATACGAAAACTAAAATGTTATATGCCAGCACGGATGCAGATAACGTCCCAGAATTTTCAATAAAACTAAGCGGCGTAAAAAGTTTAGTTATTGATGATTTTATTTTGTAATTCCACGAGTACATAATGAAGCATTTTGTTAAATGGTTGCTGGTATTTGAATCTGTTTTTAGTGTAACAACAGCATCTGCAACGGATTTTTCTGTTTTAGGTACAGATATTTCAATTTCGGGTTTTGGCACAGCGGGTTTTGCCATTTCGGATAAACCTTATAATTATGAGCGCGTTATTAGTGACGACGGCACCTTTGCAAGAGATTCGCTTTTTGGTTTGCAAGCTGATATTAAATTAACCGATAGTCTTAGTGTGACAGCGCAAGGTAAATTTGCGCCATCAAAAAGTCGGGATTCGGCTTGGGATGCGTCTTTGGTTTGGGCGTGTTTGTCATGGCGACCTTCTAACGATTTGCTTTTTCGTTTTGGAAAACAACGCGCTCCTGTTTATATGTATAGCGAAAGCATGGATGTGGGTATCACTTACGATTTCGCGCGTTTGCCAACGGAAATGTATAGTTCTTCACCAAACACCGATTATATTGGTGCATCATTTTCAAAAAATTGGAATCTTGATTTAGGTGAATTAACGCTCGATGGCTATGCGGGAAGGTCAGACGCATATTGGCGACATTATCAACGTGATAATGTTCAAGTTCCTGATTCATCTTATCAATACGGTGTTAATTATTTTGATTTCACAATGAATGCTGTTGGAACAGCACTGACGTTGCAACGAGATGACGATAAATTCCGTATTAGTGTTCATGCGTTGGATATTAAAACGCCACCCAATCGAATTGTAAAAGCCACTTCATTAGTCCCAGCCTCATTTTTTGTCCCTGCTGCGATTGCGCCAGCGTTTACAGGTTCTGCCTATACTATTTTGCCGCAAAATTTAGGCGATAATTTAATTTCATTAGCGATTACATTCGGTGCAGACATTAGACTTCCAGACGATTTTAGGTTGATTGGTGAATACAATCACCGAACAATCGTGAGTAAAATGGAATCAGGACTTGAATCAGATGGAGGCTATCTTGCAATTTTTAAAGAAATAGAAGAATGGACCCCCTATTTTTCTTTTGCAATGCTTCAATCAGATTCAGATTTGCTAAATCGTTATGAAATGATAAACAATTATTCCAACGTAAAAGTGAATCCAATTATTAACGTTCCCGCCATTCAAAATGCTGCAAAATTGATAAATAGTTCGCAACGTATTATGGCTGATGCACTTGGTGTTTTTGACCAACATACTTTTGCAATTGGAACATCCTATCGCATATCCCCAGAGCAAAAAATTAAACTCGAATGGTCAAAAACATTCATTGGCGTAAATTCCGCTTTGGTTGATGCGCCCGCAGGTACGACTATCAATAATGAATCAATTGATACGTTTTCATTTTCTTACAACGTTGCATTTTAGGGGGCGAAGATGAAAAAGAAAATTAACCTATTCATTTTGATTTTTTATTTTGGATTCACAAAAGTTCAGGCTGGCGATATTGTCATCATTGGAAATAGCAACGTTCCCAAAATGGATTTAGTCACTATTCAAAAAATTTATACAGGCAAAATTGTTTCTGTTTCAGAGATTAACGTTAAACCTGTGAATGCAAAATTAGGTTCAACAGAACGGAATCGCTTTTTAGAAAATGTCATGAATCAAGACGAAGAAAAATACACAGGATATTGGACGGTGCGTCGTTATATTGGAAAAGGAACACCGCCAAATGAATTAAACAGTTCCGCAGAAATTATTGATTATGTGAAATCAACAGCAGGTGCAATTGGTTACATTGACGAATCAGAATTAAAAACAGGAATGAATGTTATTGGTCGTAAATAATCAATCGCTGTTTAATTCAACTAATAATTCGTATGCCGTATCAAATTCAAAATTTTGAATCGCGCTATTAACGCGGTTCATCAATTTTGGCGATAACGCTTGTACAAATTCAGAATGATATTTTTCCCATAAATCAATTGCATCACTGTCACCTTCATTTAGTAATTCTAATAATTGCGGCAAATAATCAGACAATTTTTTAGAAATTACGTTTAAATTCTTCGATTCATCTTTTGGTTTTTCGACAGCAAAAAATACTTTTAACGATTGAAGTAACGGTGTAAGCAACGGTTTCATTTCAGCTAACGTTGATTGTGCTAATTCTATTTGTTGATTTTTACACGCGCTTTCGAGATTGCTTGCATAAAGTTGAATCGCGTTTGCACCGAGCGTTCCCGTTAAACCTTTTAAGGTATGCGCTAAACGTTCAGCGTCTGTCCATTCAAAATTTGTCATGTAATTCTCAAACGTAGTTTCGTAATTTGCAAAATCATAGGCAAATTGCGACAACATTTGTAAATACAGTTTTCGATTTTTACCCGCACGCCGCAAACCAGAATCTGTGTCTAATTCTAAAATTGTCGGCAATTCTAACGTTGTTACAATGGGTTCATTTACTTCAATATAGACATTATCGGGTTCTGTCGTAGTGTAATAACTTGCTAAAACTGCATAAAAATTATCAGGTTCAATGGGTTTGCTGATATGTCCATTCATACCAATTTTTTCACAACGTTCACGTTCTTCTATCATAGCGTGAGCGGTCATCGCAATAATGGGTAATTCTGCGTAACGCGAATCAGAGCGTAAATAATGCGTCGCTTTATAACCGTCCATAATTGGCATTTGCAAATCCATCAACACAACGTGATAAAAATCAGGTGCAACCGCATTTAATTTCAATATCGCTTCTTGACCATTATTTGCAACTGTCACGTCAATGCCGCGAATTTCCATCAATTCCGTTGCTAATCGTTGATTGATTAAATTATCTTCAACCAATAAAACCCGCATTCCATTAAGATTTGCAATGCGTTGATTTTTTGTGATTTCATCAATATTTTTAACAGGATTGTCTGTTACAACATTAAGCAATTTTCGTAATGCTTCAGGCAAAACAGGTTTTGATAAGAAATGTTGAATGCCTAAATCCCTTGAAACTTCGTGCATGACAGTTAAATCATAAGCCGAAACAACAACGACTTGCGGTTTATGAGATAACTCGCTGTTTTGCATGATTTTCAACATTTCACCGCCGTTCATTTCTGACATGACCCAATCGACAAACAACAAATCAAATGGCTGATGATTATTTTCGGCTTGTTGAAGTAGTTGCAACGCTTCTTCACCATTTGAAACACTGATAATTTCATTTGATTTGCCAACACCAAGCGCAGTAAGTAAATTCGCTAAAACTAAACGGGCGCAGTATTCATCATCAACGATTAACACACGCAGATTGTCTACATTTGCTAGAGAGAATTTGACAGGCGAGGTAGATTTTAAAATTTCAAAACGTGCGGTGAAAATAAAACTCGATCCTTCGTTAACTTCACTTTCAACCCAAATTTTTCCACCCATCAATTCAACAAATTTTTTGGAAATGGTTAAACCTAAACCTGTACCGCCGTATTTGCGTGTTGTTGAACCGTCAGCTTGTGTGAATTCTTGAAATAATCGTCCCACTTGTTCAGCAGTCATGCCAATGCCTGTATCTCTCAAACAAAAACGTAATAAAACGTCATTTTCTGTCCGTTCTTCTTCACTGACGGTTAATTTTATGTAGCCTTGATGTGTGAATTTAACGGAGTTTGATAATAAATTTGTGATGATTTGACCTAAACGAAGCGCGTCACCAATTAACGAGCCATTTGCACCAAGTAATAACGGATTTGTGACGTTAAATAATAATTCGATTTCTTTTTCATACGCGCGTTGACGTAATAATGACAACGAACTGCCAACGATTTCTTCCAAAATAAAAGGCGATTTATCCAATTCCATTTTGCCCGCTTCCACTTTTGAAAAATCTAAAATGTCGTTGATGATGCCGAGAAGTGATTTTGCGGCGTTGTGAACTTCGTTGATGTAATCTTTTTGGCGGGGTGTTAAATCTGTTTTTAATGCTAAATATGCCATGCCAATAATGGCATTCATCGGTGTGCGAATTTCATGACTCATATTTGCCAAAAACATCGATTTCGCACGGGTTGCATCTTCGGCTTTTTGATTTGCAATTTCTAATTCTTTTTGTGCGGATTCACGCAAGGCAATGTCATGTTGAATCGATTCCGCCATGCTGTTAAATGCAGAACCTAATGTCATCAATTCTTCAACTGCGCTTTTGTTAAGCGATTTTTTTCTTACACCAATTCCCGCGCGGGTTGAATAATCCCCATCGGCTAATTTTTTTGCAGCGGTTGACAATAATTTAATGGGTTTTAAAACGCTTCGACTAATAACTTGTGACGCAATTATCACCATCAAAAAACCAAATGCCATATTCGCCAAACTAAGCAAAATCCAACGTTCTAATTCATTTGTGGCTTTAAGAACCTCGGCATTTGTTCGTGAATCAACCATTTTTACTAAACCAATTACCGATTTTGCCAAATCAGATTTGAGTGAATTGTATCTTGGACTGTGAACTAATTGACTGGCGAATTTTAACTGTGGTTTTCCATCTGAAATAAATTCTTGTTTTTTGGGGTCATAAAGTCCTTGTGTCGCGGCAAATGCAATTTGTTCAATTTGTTTCATTGCTTCTGTTGCTTCTGAAACTTTATCAAGTGCAAGTAATTCGTTGTCACTAAATCCCAGTAATTTCATGCGTTCAGACAACGAATATGACGTGCCATTTTTTGGAAATGTGTGTGTAATTTCACCCGCAATTGCACTGTCCCAATACGCGCCTGCAACGTAATTCTCTGGCAAAGGTTTTTCGCCTTGTCGAATGGCTAAAATATCGTAGTAATACGTTAAATAATGGGTTTGCGCTGTGCTGGTGTAAGCACGCACGAAAAGTGTTAATTGTTCTGTTTCTTGTCGTAATTCATTAGCTAATGC
>JBASLW010000199.1:0-9511 GCA_049656545.1 Methylococcaceae bacterium | reverse complement strand
TCATTAGCTAATGCCATGGCATCTTGTCGGTGTTTTTGTACAGACACAACACCGTTGTAAGCGCGTTGAATCATAACCAAAAAGCCAGTATTTGTGCCTAAAGCCAACATAACAGCTAATGAAAACCACCAAGAAAATTGTTTGAGTTTTAGGTTTTTTTGCATGAAATTTCATTGGGATATTTTTATATCGTCTTCTGCAATTTTAAAACACTATTCTGTTACCGCGCAGAAAATATAAAGTAATGTGTTAGACTAACTGTGAAAGAGTTGGCTGGGCGGTCGCCGCTTTATTGTAATGATAGAGGGGAGGAAAGTCTGGACTCCATTGGGCAGAGTGCCAGTTAATTACTGGGAGGTGTGAGCCTACGGAAAGTGCAGCAGAAAATATACCGCTAAATTCGTTTAGGCGAATCAGTAAGGTTGAAATGGTGCGGTAAGAGCGCACCGCGCAACTGGTAACAGGTGTGGCAGTGAAAACCCCACTCGGAGCAAGATCAAATAGGAAAGCATTTGTCCGCCCTGGCAGCTTTCGGGTAGATTGCTAAAGCGGCAAAGTGATTTGTCGCGTAGATGAATGACTGTCCTCGACAAAATCCAGCTTATAGGCTGACTCTTTCACCTAACCTTAAAAAACTTAAAGTGATTTATCAGTAAAAATAACTAACATTTTGATACAAAATAGCATTTTTTTTTACTTCAAAAAATTAGTCAATTCATTGTGAATACAGAAAGATTTCAAACTTGACTAAGCCTTATTTGAAATCTATATTGAACAAATCCAACGCCCGATAGGGCTTTTTTTATAGCTTTTTAACAACGGAAAATTTTCCTAATGACCCATTTATCCGTAATGCTCGAAGAAGCATTGCACCATTTATCGATTAAAGAAGATGGCGTTTATATAGATGGAACATTTGGACGTGGTGGACACAGTCAACGTATTTTAGAAGCACTCAATGAAAATGGACAATTGATTGCCTTTGACCGCGACGAAACCGCTATCAATTGTGAACGCGCTCAACAATTATCTCAAGATTCCCGTTTTAAATTGATTCATGCACCATTTTCTGAAATGGAAAAAATCATCATCGAATTAAATTTAAATGGAAAAATAGACGGCATTTTGCTGGATTTAGGTGTTTCTTCACCGCAATTAGATGATGAAACACGCGGTTTTAGTTTTATGAACGATGGCGCACTCGATATGCGAATGGATACCACACAAGGTCTATCTGCCGCGCAATGGCTGTCGCAAATCGACGAAAAAACATTAGTACAAGTATTATTCGATTATGGCGAAGAACGATTTGCACGACGCATTGCTAATGCCATTGTCACAACACGATTAACACAACCGATTGAAACAACACGTCAATTAGCAAAATTGATTGAAGACACAATCCCATTTCGTGAAAAACACAAACATCCCGCAACACGCAGTTTTCAAGCCATTCGTATTGCAGTAAATAACGAACTTGGTGAATTAGAATCGGTTTTAAAACAAGCCAAAAATTTATTAAATTCAAATGGTCGATTAGTCGTTATTTCATTTCATTCGCTTGAAGACCGCATTGTGAAGCGATTTATGCGTGACGAATCAGGCGTGAAACGCAATGTTGGAAAATTACCTATCAAAGAAGTAGACATCGAAAAGGGTGTTTTGAACGTGTTAAGCAAAGCAATTAAACCGACTACTAACGAAATTATGCAAAATCCACGTTCACGCAGTGCTGTGTTGCGTGTTGCAGAGCGAGTTTAATTTTTATGTTGCGTTTTTTGGGGATGAGTATTTTGATTTCAGCGTTGCTTGTATCGGCGTTGATGGTGATTTATAAAAAATATAATTCTCGTTTAATCTTTATCGAAATCCAAAAACACGAAAAATTACTCGATCAATATGAAGTTGCATGGGGACAATTACAACTCGAACTCACTACACTTGCAGAGCAAAATCGCGTTGAACAAGTGGCGCGTGAACAGCTGAAATTGGTATTGCCACCACGCGAAAAAATCATCTACATCAAACCCTAAATGAAATACCGCCACTATAAAAATGAAGCTACGTTACTCTCACGCGACTATTCAAAACGTCGTCGTGTGGTATTGGGCGCAATTTTATTGGGCATGACAGCACTCGTTTATAAAGCAGTCGATTTGCAGGTTTTCAACAAAGATTTTCTGCAAAAAGAAGGCGATATGCGTCACGTTAGTGAAGTGCCTGTTTCGGCGTATCGCGGCATGATTAGAGATAGAAACGGTGCGCCACTTGCAATTAGTACGCCTGTGGAATCGATTTGGATTAACCCTCAAGAATTCAAAGTCACAGCCACGCGCCAGCAAATCAAACAACTCAATCGATTACTCAGTTTAGAAGACGGTAAAATCGAAGAATTTTTAACCGATCCGCACAAACAATTTGCGTATTTAGCGCGGCAAATTAGCCCAAATTTAGCCGAACAAGTGAAAAATTTGAAACTCACAGGCCTTTATTCAGAACGCGAATTTAAACGTTTTTATCCAACAGGTGGCGTGGCGGCGCATTTAATTGGCTTTACCGATTTGGATGACAAAGGACAAGAAGGTTTAGAAGCTGCTTATGATCACTTGTTACGAGGCGTTTCAGGTAGTAAGCGCGTGATTCGTGACGGGAAACGGCAAATTATCGACGACGTTGAAAATATCAAAGAACCGATTGCTGGCAAAACCTTAGAATTAAGTATTGACCAGCGAATTCAGTATTTAGCGTATCGAGAATTAGCGCGTGCCGTATCAATCAATCACGCAAAATCTGCGTCGTTAGTCGTTTTAGATGCCAAAAATGGTGAAATTTTGGCTGCCGTCAATCAACCTGCTTTTAATCCCAACTCGCGTAAAAGTTTGAAAGAACAGTTATACCGCAATCGCGCATTGACGGATGTGTTTGAACCTGGTTCAACGGTAAAACCGTTTGTTGTCGCCGCAGCGTTAGATGGAAAATATGTGCGCCCCGATGAAATGTTTGAAACTAACGGCAGTTTTGAAATCGGCACGCACGTTGTCAAAGATACACACAATTACGGGACGTTAGATTTAACGGGGGTAATCAAAAAATCTAGCAACATTGGCGTAAGTCAAATGGCATTACGAATGCCACCAAAGTATTTTTGGGAAGTTTATCGCCAACTCGGTTTTGGTGAATCGACCGCCTCAGGTTTTCCAACCGAAGCAAGCGGTAATTTACTTGATTATGAACAATGGAAGCCGTTTGACCGCGCCACGCTCTCATTTGGTTATGGCTTGAACGTGACCGCTTTGCAACTAGCCCGCTCTTACACTGCATTGGCTGATAACGGCATTTTGCATTCGGTCAGTTTATTCAAACGTGACGAAGACCCCGAATCGAAACGTATTTTTACAACGCGCACCGCAAAAAGTGTTCGTGCGATGATGGAAACCGTTATCCAAAAAGATGGCACAGCTTATGAGGCGCGAGTTGATGGTTACAGCGTTGCAGGAAAAACAGGAACGGTCAAAAAAGCAGGTGCAGGCGGTTACGTCGAAAACAGTTATTTCTCCGTTTTTGCAGGCATGGCTCCCGCGAGCAATCCACGTTTAATTATCACCGTAATGATTGACGAACCTTCGGCGGGGCAGTATTACGGTGGGATTGTGTCGGCTCCTGTTTTTTCAAAAGTAATGAGTGGCGCATTGCGAATTCTCGAAGTCGCACCCGACCAATCGGATAACATGCCAGTTCTATTGATGGGTAAAAACTAATGAAAATTTCAGACTTTCTTGATTTTGACAGCGAATTACAAATTTCAAATTTAACGCTAAATAGCAATGACGTTGCCGAAAACAGCGTTTTTATTGCCTTAAAAGGTACGAATCATCACGGTTTGAATTATGCAAAATTGGCAATTGAAAAAGGTGCGATTGCAATTTTATTTGATAACGAAGATGCCAAATTCGCAGACGAAATTCTTGCTGATTCAAACGTTTTAAAAATTGGAATAGCCGATTTAGCCAAAAATCTAGGTGAAATCGCGGCGCGTTTTTACGGTGAACCATCTAAAAAAATGAACGTCATTGGTATTACTGGCACAAATGGCAAAACCTCGTGCAGTCAGTTTTTAGCACAAACATTAGAAAACTGCGGCGTAATCGGCACAATCGGTTGGGGCAAAATCGGCAATTTACAAGAAACATTAAACACCACGCCCGATGCGTTAACTGTTCAAAAAATGCTCGCAACCTTAAAAAATGATGGTTATGAAAATGTGGCAATGGAAGTGTCTTCACACGGTTTAGCGCAAGGTCGCGTTAATGGCGTGCAATTCAAAGGGGCGATTTTTACCAATTTCAGTCGAGACCATTTGGATTATCACGGCACAATGGAAGCCTATTTAGAAACAAAATTAAAATTGTTCAATTCGTCCAATTTAGAATTTGCCGTTATCAATTTAGATGACGAAATGAGCGACAAAATTATTGCCGCGATTCCTGAACACGTTGAAATTGTCGGCGTAACCACAAAAAATAAAATTTCACCACGCGGTGAAACTTTAAGCACAGAAAATATCGAGTTAAATTTAAGCGGCATTGAACTTAACGCGATTTGGCAAAATCAAAAACAAGTCTGCCATGTTCGGTTAATCGGAAAATTCAATTTAGAAAATGTGTTGTGCGTTTTGGCAACAATGTTAAAACTCGGCATTGAATTAAACGACGCTGCACAACGTTTGAACAATGTAAAACCTGTCGCAGGACGAATGGAAAAATTCGGTGGCGAAAATGGCAAACCCTTAGTTATCGTCGATTACGCTCACACGCCAGACGCACTTGAAAAAGTATTAGGTAGTTTGCGAGCGCATACGAAAGGAAAATTAAACGTAGTTTTTGGCTGCGGCGGCAATCGTGACAAAGGCAAACGCGCACAAATGGGGCGGATCGCCGAAGAATTCGCCGATTACGTTATCATTACCGACGACAACCCACGTTTTGAAGCAAGCGAAGACATCATTCAAGATATTTTGAGCGGTTTTTTTAACAACGAGGCAAAAGTAATTTACGATCGAGCAATTGCCATTCACAGAGCCATTGAACACGCTGATTCGCAAGATTTCGTGTTAATTGCGGGTAAAGGTCACGAAGATTACCAAGAAATTAACGATGAAAAGTTGCATTTTAGCGATGCACAATGTGTGCGTGAGGTTTTGGCAAGATTATGATTGAAATGTTTTTAAGCGAAATTGCGAAAAATATAAACGGCACCTTGATTGGCGCGGATACCAAAATTTGCGGCGTAAGCATTGACACGCGCACGTTGCAAATAGGCAATCTTTATATTGCGATTGCAGGCAAAAATTTTGATGGTCATGATTTTTTCGATTCAGCAAAAGAGGCTGGCGCAAGTGCGGTTTTAACGCATAAGAAATTAGCAACCGATTTGCCACAAGTTTTAGTCGAAAATACGCATTCAGCGTTAGGGCAATTAGCCAGCGCGTGGCGCGAAAAAGTGTCTGCAAAAATCGTCGGCGTAACAGGCAGTAACGGAAAAACGACGACCAAAGAAATGCTTGCGGCAATTTTGAGCGTCAACGACTGCGTTCTTTTTACGCAAGGTAATTTAAATAATGACATTGGCGTGCCTTTGACCTTGTTGAAACTTTCGCCTGAAAATCATTTCGCTGTGATTGAAATGGGGGCAAATCACGTCGGTGAAATTGCTTACACAAGCCGTTTAGCAAACGCAGATGTAGTCATCATTACCAATGTTGGCGCAGCGCATTTAGAAGGTTTTGGTGATTTAAACGGTGTCGCAAAAACGAAAGGCGAAATTATTGAAACGTTGAATCCAAATGGCGTAGCGGTTTTAAATCGTGACGATGCGTTTTTTGATTATTGGCAAAAGTTAGCAGATTCACGAAAAATTCTTACGTTTGGTTTGCATGAAAACGCCGATGTTCGCGCTGAAAATATCAATGTCAAAATCGAAAATCATCAATTTATTACGCGCTTTGATTTGATTTGTGCCGATGAAAAAATCAGCATCAATCTGCCGCTTGCGGGAAATCACAATGTTTTAAATGCGCTTGCAGCAACGGCGGCAACGTTTTCGTTAGGCATTTCGCTTGAACAAATTAAACAAGGTTTAGAATCAATGTCGCCTGTAAAAGGTCGTTTGCAATTATTGCGCGGCAACTTGGGCAGCACGATTATCAACGACACTTACAACGCCAACACCGCGTCGCTGCAAGCGGCATTGAACGTTTTGCAAAAATGCAATGGCGAGCATTGGGTAGTTTTGGGCGCATTTGGTGAATTGGGCGAACACGCTGAACAATTACATTTTGAAATGGGTGAAACCTTGAAAAATGGCGGTGTAAAACGCTTGTTTGCAGTAGGCGAATTAACCAAAAATACCGTTGCCGCTTTCGGTGAAAATGCCGCGCATTTTGAATCTCAAACCCAACTATTAAACACTCTCACGCCTTTATTGACAGGCAATGAAACCATTTTAATCAAAGGCTCGCGCTCACAACGCATGGAAAATGTGACAGCCGCTTTAACCGAATTCACAGGAACGCACTGATGTTATTTTATTTCGCCGATTACTTGACCAGTTTCGACAGCGGTTTTCACGTCTTTCATTATTTGACGTTTCGCGTGATTGTGGCGACGCTGACTTCGTTGTTGATTTCGTTTTTGATTGGCCCGTGGATGATTCGCAAACTCAGCCGTGACAAAATTGGGCAAAGTATTCGTGAATTAGGGCCGCAAAGTCATTACGAAAAAGCGGGTACGCCAACAATGGGTGGGACGTTGATTTTAGTGGCGATTACGATTACGACCTTGCTCTGGGCAGATTTAAGTAATCGTTACGTCTGGGTGATTTTGCTGGTAACGCTTGGTTATGGCGTGATTGGTTTTATTGATGATTATCGCAAAGTCATGAAACGCAATAGCGACGGACTTTCCGCACGTTCAAAGTATTTGTGGCAATCGATTATTGGTTTTGGTGCAGCCTTGTTTTTGTTTAAAACGGCGACCTTGCCTGCGGAAACGCAATTGATTGTGCCGTTTTTCAAAGACGTGTTTTTTGATATGGGCTGGTTTTACGTCATCTTTGTTTATTTCGTGATTGTCGGCACGAGTAACGCGGTGAATTTAACGGACGGATTAGACGGTTTGGCAATTATGCCGACGGTTATGGTGGCAACAGGTTTGGGCGTTTTTGCGTATTTGTCTGGACATGCGACCTTTTCACAATATCTAGCGATTCCTTCATTACCGCACGCAGGTGAATTAGTGATTTTTTGCGCGGCATTAGTCGGCGCAGGTTTGGGGTTTTTGTGGTTTAACACTTATCCCGCAATGGTGTTCATGGGCGACGTTGGCGCATTAGCATTAGGTGCAGCCCTTGGCACATTGGCTGTTTTAGTTCGACAAGAAATCGTTTTGGTCATTATGGGCGGCGTGTTTGTGATGGAAACGTTGTCCGTCATGATTCAAGTCATTTCGTTCAAAACCACAGGCAAGCGCGTTTTCAGAATGGCTCCGATTCATCATCATTTTGAACTCAAAGGCTGGCCTGAACCGCGCGTGATAGTGCGTTTTTGGATTATTACCGTGATTTTGGTGTTGATTGGTTTGGCGACCTTGAAGTTGAGATAAATCATGAAAAACATCTTAGAAGAAAAATTTGATTTAACGCCTGACGCAAAAATTATCGTGGTCGGCGAAGGCATTACGGGAACATCGGTTGCTAATTTTTTGCAGGCGCACGATTTGCCTTTTTCAACCTTTGATAGTCGCAAAGCCGCTTTCACCTTTGACACGTTCAAAGGTGCGACACATTTAATCGTCAGCCCAGGCGTTGCGCTTTCTGAACCGACGATTGCCGAAGCGTTAAATTCGGGTGCGAAGTTGGTGAGCGATATTGATTTATTTGCCGCCGTTGTGAATGTGCCAATCGTCGGAATTACAGGCTCAAATGGCAAAAGCACCGTCACCACAATGCTTGGCGATATGGCGGCGCGGGCGTGTGGAAAAAATGTTGGTGTAGGTGGAAATTTAGGCAAACCTGCTTTGGATTTGCTCGACCCAAAAGCCGATTTGTATGTTTTGGAATTATCAAGTTTTCAACTTGAACGCTCACACGTTTTAAATGCCGTTGCGGCAACGGTTTTGAACATTTCAGCCGACCATTTAGACCGTCACGATGATTTAGAAACTTACGCAAAAGCCAAAGAAATTATTTTCAGTGGCGATGGCGTGATGGTTTTGAATCTTGATGATGAAATGGTTTTAAAAATGCGTGCTGAATCGCGCAAAACACTGACTTTTTCAGTCAAACAAAAAGCCGATTTTTATTTAGCAAATCAAAATTTAATGCACGATGAAAACGTGTTGATGTCGCTTGCGGATTTACCACTCGAAGGCAAACATAACGTGGCAAATGCGCTTGCAGCTTTTGCGCTGAGTTCGGCAATTGGCTTGGATTTGAAACTGTGCGCGAAGACGTTGCGAACTTTTAAAGCCTTGCATCATCGAATGGAAAAAGTCAGCACTAAAAATGGCATCAACTGGGTAAATGATTCTAAAGCCACAAATATCGGTGCGTGCATTGCAGCACTCGAAGGTTACGACGAAAAAGTGATTTTAGTTGCAGGTGGAGAAGGCAAAGGGCAAGACATGAACGAACTTGCGCCCGTAATTCAAGCAAAAGCAAAAGCGGTAATTTTAATCGGCAAAGATGCCCCGCAAATTGAAGCGGCAATAAATCAATTGCCTGAAATTATCCCAACCTATCACGCACAAGATATGCAAGAAGTCGCTGCGATTGCTTCGCACGTCGCAAAATCAGGCGATACAGTTTTATTGTCACCTGCTTGCGCGAGCTTGGATCAATACAAAAATTATCAAGACAGAGGCAATCAATTTGCCGCCGCGATTGAGGCGTTACCAGCGTGAAACGCCGCGACAAACCTGCTCCTTTTCGATTCAAATTACACACCGACACGGCGTTGACGTGTGTGAGTTTTAGTTTGTTGCTGATTGGTTTTGTGATGGTGTCGTCGGCATCGTTGCATTTAGGCGCGAAAATGAACGATGACCTGTTTTATTACCCGACGCGGCAATTTTTTCACATGATTTTCGGCTTGATTGCCGCGATATTCGTGGCTTATCGCCCGATGCACTTTTGGAAAGAATACGGCGGCAAAGCGTTTTTATTTAGCGCGGCGTTGCTGATTGTGGTGTTAATTCCAGGTTTAGGCGTAAAAGTGAACGGCAGCACGCGCTGGTTAAATATCCCAGGTTTTCGAGTACAAGTTTCTGAAATTGTGAAGTTTTTTACCGTGATTTTTATGGCACATTACGTCACAAAACAACAAAAAGATGTTCAAGAATCTTCAACAGCGTTGTTGAAACCATTGGGGATTTTTGCAGTTATCAGTTTTTTATTATTGCTTGAACCTGATTTTGGTTCGGCAGTTGTGATGTTGATGATTGTGATGGGAATCATG
>JBASLW010000198.1:0-10405 GCA_049656545.1 Methylococcaceae bacterium | reverse complement strand
TTGGCGAAGCGGACGGGACTCGAACCCGCGACCACCGGCGTGACAGGCCGGTATTCTAACCAACTGAACTACCACTCCAAAGTCGTGGTGGGTGCTGAGGGGTTCGAACCCCCGACCCTCGCCTTGTAAGGGCGATGCTCTACCAGCTGAGCTAAGCACCCGACTTGATAAAAACTAGTTTACAGCATCTTTTAACGATTTACCAGCTTTAAATGTTGGAGTTTTTGCTGCTTTAATCGTAATTTCCTCTCCAGACTGCGGATTACGCCCTTTGCGCTCTGCTCTTTCTTTTACAGAAAACGTTCCAAAACCGACTAATGCAACCGCATCATTTGCCGATAACGCTTTTGTCACTGCACCAATAAAGCCATCTAATGCGCGTCCAGCGTCCGCTTTTGTTAATTTTGCAGATTCTGCGATTTCACTGATCAATTCCGATTTATTCATCATTCCCCCTAAGGAAGTTTTATTTTTAAATTTATAGTTAGCAAAATGCCGTATTTACTCGTTTCTAACCACTTGAAACGCGGCGTATTTATAAAACGCCGCGCAAACCCTGTCAAGGAATAAAAACCGTTACAGACTTTGAATTATCTAGCCTGCACGGATTTTAATGTGCCGTCACACGCGGTGAATTTTTTTTTGCCGATTCAATTTTAGGTGGTTCACTCAAATCAATTGCAATCGGTTGACGCGGAACGGGTTGATATTGCAACGCAATTTCCAATACCTCATCAATCCAACGCACAGGCTTAATCATCAAATTCTGCTTAATGTTGTCAGGAATTTCGACTAAATCTTTTTCGTTATCTTTAGGAATAATCACAGTCGTAATCCCGCCACGATGCGCCGCGAGTAACTTCTCTTTTAAACCACCAATCGCCAAAACTTCCCCGCGCAACGTAATTTCCCCTGTCATGGCAACGGACGCTTTCACAGGAATTTTTGTAAGAGCTGACATAATGGCGGTACACATTCCAATTCCCGCGCTAGGGCCATCTTTTGGCGTAGCACCTTCTGGAACGTGAACATGAATATCTTTATTTTGGAAGGCTTCATCTTCAATGCCGAAAACTTCTGCGCGAGAGCGAACCACCGTCATCGCTGCGGCAATCGATTCTTTCATCACGTCGCCCAATTTTCCTGTTGTTGAGTATTTGCCTTTGCCGTTGATTACTGCCGTTTCAATCGTGAGCAATTCACCACCTACAGAAGTCCACGCTAAACCTGTCACGCAACCGATTTGGTCTTTTTCTTCTGCCAAACCGTAGCTGTAACGCTGTACACCTAAATAATCGTTCAAATTTTTGGTGGTGATTTTCACTTTCGTTTTACGCGGTTTTAGCAGTAAATCTTTAACAACTTTGCGGCAAATTTTCGACACGTCACGCTCTAAATTTC
This sequence comes from Methylococcaceae bacterium, assembly GCA_049656545.1. Lineage (GTDB taxonomy): Bacteria > Pseudomonadota > Gammaproteobacteria > Methylococcales > Methylomonadaceae > UBA10906. The sequence goes on along the minus strand of JBASLW010000198.1, from coordinate 9,004 downwards.
TCACGCCTGCTTCACGCGAATAATAACGAATCATGTCACGCACTGCGTCTTCGGCAATATCAATTTCTTTTGCTTTCAAGCCATTTTCTTTGATTTGTTTAGGAATCAAATAACGCAACGCAATGTTAATTTTTTCATCTTCGGTATAACCCGCTAAACGAATCACTTCCATTCTGTCTAGCAACGCGGGCGGAATATCCATGCTATTTGCAGTTGCCACAAACATCACGTCCGACAAATCAACATCAACATCTAAATAATGATCAACAAAAGCGTTGTTTTGCTCTGGGTCTAAAACTTCAAGCAACGCTGATGCTGGATCTCCGCGCATATCCATGGTCATTTTGTCTATTTCGTCAAGTAAGAAAAGCGGATTTTTCACTTTCACTTTTGACAAACTTTGCACAATTTTACCTGGCATTGCGCCAATATAAGTGCGTCGATGCCCTCGAATTTCCGCTTCATCACGCACACCACCTAATGCCATTCTGACGTAGGTGCGATTCGTCGCGCGAGCAATAGACTCGCCCAATGACGTTTTACCAACGCCTGGAGGTCCTACCAAACACAAAATTGCCCCTTTTAATTTATCGACGCGCTGTTGCACGGCGAGATATTCCAAAATACGTTCTTTGACTTTTTCTAAACCAAAATGTTCTTCGTTCAAAATCGCTTCTGCGGCGGCGAGTTCTTTTTGCACTTCGGTTGTTTTATGCCACGGTACGTTTGTTAGCCATTCAATATAGTTACGCACAACTGCCGATTCTGCTGACATTGGCGACATTTGTTTTAATTTTTTCAATTCGTCTAATGCCTTTGTTTTTGCTTCTTCAGGCATTTGTGCTTCGTCGATTTTTTTTGTGAGCAAATCAATTTCGGTTTCGGCTTCATCCATTTCACCTAATTCTTTGTGAATGGCTTTAATTTGTTCATTTAAATAGTATTCGCGCTGATTTTTGTCCATTTGTTCTTTGACGCGCACTCGAATTTTTTTCTCGGTTTCAAACAAATCAACTTCGCCTTCCATGAACGCAAGTAGCGATTCTAAACGTTTGCCAACGTCGAAGGTTTCTAAAAGTGATTGTTTATCAGCCACTTTTAAATTCATGTGCGCCGCCATTGTGTCAGCAAAACGGCTCGCATCATCAATTTCATTAAGAGCGTTTATCACTTCAGGCGGAATTTTATTATTGTGTTTAACGTAACTTTCAAATGAAGTCAGCGCGATATTTTCTAAAACCTTTTTTTCCTTTTTCGGCATTTTGTAGGTTTCATCAATCGTTTCAACTCGCGCACACAAAAAACCATTGTGGCGTTCATAACCGCGCACAATGCAGCGTTCTTCGCCTTCCATTAACACTTTCACTGTGCCGTCTGGGAGTTTTAACATTTGCAACATATTTGAAAGCGTACCGACTTCGTACAAATCTTTGATTTCAGGCGCATCAACTTCAGGCGTTTTTTGTGCAACAAGTAAAACTTGATTGTTGTCTTTAATCGCATTATTGAGTGCGTCAATGGATTGATCACGCCCGACAAAAAGCGGGATCACCATGTTTGGATAAACCACTACGTCACGCAATGGCAGTACGGGAATGAGCGTTAATGATTCAGTCATATTTTTTACCGTATAAATGGTTAAGAATGGATAAACTATGGGGGAAATGTGGCATAAAACAAGTTTGTTTCTAATTTTTACTTAAAAAAAAGGGACGCTTTTTAAATTTAGCATCCCTTTTTTATTTCATCCCAAAAAATAAATTTTAATTTTCAGCTGCAGCTTTTTTCGTTGAAATTTTGCGCTCAGATTTTTCTTTTTTAAAAATCATTTTAGGTTCGCTTTTTCCCAAAATAACATCTTTATCAACAACAACTTTTTCAACGTTATCTGCCGATGGAATTTCGTACATTGTATTCAATAAAACGTTTTCAACAATTGTCCGCAATCCGCGTGCGCCTGTTTTACGTTCCATTGCTTTTTGAGCAATTGTACCAAGCGAATTTTCGCTAAATTCAAGCTGCGTGCCTTCCATTTCAAATAAATGCTGATATTGTTTGACTAACGCATTTTTGGGTTCTGTCAAAATTTGAATCAAAGCCGCTTCATCTAATTCTTCCAATGTTGCAACAACTGGCAAACGTCCTACTAATTCAGGAATCAAACCATAACGAATTAAATCGTCAGCTTCAACTTGAGCGAACCATTCGCCGACATTTTTGCTATCGTCTTTAGTTTTCACTTCAGCAGAAAAACCAATGCCCCCTTTTTCAGAACGCGCTTGAATCACTTTATCCAAGCCTGAAAATGCACCGCCAACAATAAACAAAATGTTTTTGGTATTAACGTGAATAAAGTCTTGATTTGGATTTTTGCGTCCACCTTGTGGCGAAACCGATGCAACGGTACCTTCAATCAACTTCAATAAGGCTTGTTGTACGCCCTCGCCCGAAACATCACGAGTAATCGACGCACTTTCTGAACGACGCGAAATTTTGTCGATCTCATCAATATAAACAATGGCTGATTCTGCTTTTTCAACATCGTAATCACATTTTTGCAGAATTTTTTGAATGATGTTGTCTACGTCTTCGCCAACATAACCCGCTTCAGTTAAAGTCGTCGCATCAGCAATTGCAAACGGGACATCTAACAAACGTGCTAATGTTTCAGCTAACAATGTTTTACCAGAGCCTGTTGGACCAATTAACAAAATGTTACTTTTTGAAAGTTCGATATGATTCTTTTTAGACTTAATGCTTTTGTTGCGAAGTCGTTTGTAATGGTTATAAACCGCAACAGCCAAGATTTTTTTGGCTTTTTCTTGACCAATCACATAACCATCTAACTCACCTTTGATTTCTTTAGGCTTTGGTAAATCACCCTCTTTAATCGTGGTAACTTCGCCTAATTCATCAATCAAAATATCTTCGCACAACGCAACACATTCATCGCAGATATAAACCGATGGTCCTGCAATCATTTTACGAACTTCGACTTGCGTTTTTTGGCAAAACGAACAAATCGCCATATCTTCTTCTTTGTCTCTGCTCATTTTGTCGCCAATTTATTTGTCAGTTTTTGCAGGTGTGGCATTTCTATCAGTTAGTACCGAATCAATTAACCCGTAAGTAACCGCATCCGTTGCACTTAAAAAATTATCGCGGTCGGTGTCAGCTTGAATTTTCTTTAAAGATTGTCCAGTGTGATGTGACAAAATTTTGTTTAATTTTTCACGGATTGACAAAATTTCTTTTGCGTGAATTTCAAAATCGGATGCTTGACCAGAAAAACCACCTAATGGTTGATGAATCATCACACGCGAATTTGGCAAACAATAACGTTTACCTTTCGCGCCTGCGGTTAATAGAACTGCGCCCATACTTGCCGCTTGACCAATACACATAGTGCTGACATCAGGTTTAATAAACTGCATTGTGTCATAAATCGACATTCCAGCCGTCACCGAACCGCCTGGTGAATTGATGTAAAGATGAATATCTTTGTCAGGATTTTCAGATTCCAAAAACAACAACTGCGCCACGACAAGATTTGCCATGTAATCTTCAACTTGACCAACCAAAAAAATTACACGTTCTTTTAACAATCGTGAATAAATATCGAAAGCGCGTTCGCCACGAGCTGTTTGTTCGACAACCATTGGTACTAAACCGCCAGCTGCTTGAGTTGCCATCATTTGCGCGAGTTGTTGTGAATACATTTTGGATTCCGAATTTAAGCGTTCATAGCAGTTTGGAAATCGACGTTTTCAGTCGTAACAGTTGCTTTCGTAAGTAACCATTCAGTCACTTGTTCTTCCATCGTCATTTGACGCACGTCTTTTAAACGGTTTTCGTCTTTGTAATACCACTCAACAACTTGAGCTGGATTTTCATAACTTTGCGCCATGTTTTCAACGTGAGTGCGAACTTTTTCTTCGTCAACTTTTAATTCATTTTGATGAATAATTTCACCCACAATTAAACCCAATGCAATACGTTTTTTAGCTTCAGCTTCAAACGGTTCACGTGGCAAATTCAACGAATTTAAATCTACTTTATTTTTCTTTGCCATTTCTTTGTAAGGTTTCAAAAGCTCTTCAACTTCTTCGTCAATTAAAGCATTAGGAATTGTTAAGTTGACTTTTTCATACAATGCGTTAAGAGTCGCATTTTTCAAATTAGCTTTTAATTTATTGCCTAATTCGCGCGTCATGTTTTCTTTAACATCATTACGGAATCCTTCAACTGTAGCACTTTCAGTTCCGTAGGCTTTAACAAATTCTTCGTTAATTTCAGGTAAAACACCTGTTTCAACTTGTTTAACGTCAACTTCAAAATCCGCAGATTTATTAACTAATTTTTCATTTGGATAATCTTCAGGAAAATTCAAAGTAAAATGTTTAGTGTCGCCTGCTTTCAAACCGATTAAATTTTCTTCAAAACCAGGAATCATTTGGTTATGTCCCAATTCAAGCGCGTAATCAGTCACTTTGTCATTGGTGATACTTTCACCTTCAACATTACCTAAGAAATCGATTGTTACACGATCTTTTTCCTCAATCGGACGCTCAACAATTTCCCATGTTTTGCGTTGTTCACGCAATTTGGCAATCATGTCGTCAATGTCACTTTCTTCAACCGTTGCAGTTTGCTGTGTCACAGTTAATTGATCTGCGCCGTCTAATGACACTTCAGGATAAACTTCAAAATTCGCAACGTAACTAAAACCTTCTGTAACATCTAATAAATCAATTTGCGGATAACTGGCAGGATTGATATTTTGTTCTTTTAACGCATTAGCATAGCTAGTTTGAATTAACTCTTGTGTCGCTTCATAACGGACTTGTTCGCCATACATTTTCTGAACAACACTTGCTGGGACTTTGCCACGACGGAAACCGTCAATGCGAGCCTCTTTGGCAATTTTTTTAAAACGTGGCGCGATAACGTCTTGAACCGCTGATTCTGGCAAAGTGACGGTCATTTTGCGACCTAATTCTGATGTTTGCTCAACAGAAATTTCCATTATTTTCCCCACAAGATTTTTATTAGATTGAAATTAGAGTTTTTTGAGAGCCGATTTAGCTCAATGATTTGCTATTTTTGAAATAACTTTTTGATTTGTTTATTTGGTACGAATGGAGAGACTCGAACTCTCACAGGATAACCTACAGGAACCTAAATCCAGCGCGTCTACCAATTCCGCCACATTCGCACATTCAATGAACTTGTAATTATAGTCGCAATGACATTGCCGCAACAAGTAATAATTTCTAAAAAGAGAAAGCAGAATTGAAATTTAATACTTCAATTCTGCTTTTTTTACTTATGGAACAAGCTCGTTAATCACTAATTTCACAATACCATTATCAATAGCAGTTGACACTTGTGTCTTGCCAATAGGTTCACCTGATTGCGCAATTGCATTACCACTATGGCTAATTCTTGCGCTCAATTGTACATTTTGAACAGATGAAATTGTCATAGTCGGCATCATCGCCATGCTGTCATCAAGAGTCACATCCAATGGTAAATCTTTAACTTGTTTTTTCACAACTGCTAATGGCATTTTGCCACCTTGTGCAGGTTGTGCGTAAATGAAAACAAAATCGTCAGGGTTAGCGGTGGCTTTAAATTTCTCATCTAACGCCACTGAAACACGAATGCTTTTTTCACTTATTACTTTAGCCGCTGGTTTTGATTCAGGTAACGCTTCTGCTGATTCTCCTAACGCTTCACGCGCTTGGTCAATCAATTTTTGAACTTCTTTGAAATCATCATCTTCGGGTTTGTAATGTGTTTGCAATTTTTTCCAAAAATCAATCGCTTCTTTAAACTTACCATCCTCAGCATTTGCTAACCCGTAAAGCCATAAACCCATATCATTATTAGCATCAATATCAAGCGATTTGGCAACTAATTCTGCGGGCTCACCCAATAAAGAACCGCCATTTTTCATAGCAATGACATCTGCTAATTGCAATAACACTTCGGGTTCATCGCCTTTTAATTCATGCGCTTTTCGTAATGCTTCTACAGATTCTGGATAACGCTTCATTACTTTGTAAGAACGCGCCAACATAATCCAACCTTCTGCATCGTTTGGATTTGTTTTCATTTTTTGCGCGAGCTTTTCGACCATTGCGTTAATATCTTCAGCAGTTGGTTTTTCTTTCATTTTTGTTTGTATGACAACATCATCAAACGCGCGTAAATCACCTTTTACACTGTAAATCGCTAAAGCTAACAACGACACAAAAACCGCCAACGGAATCGCAAGCCAACGTCCTTTTTTTTCATCGATAACAAGCGTTCCTGTTTTTTTCAAATCGCGTTGTAAATTCAACATCAATTCATTTTTCAATGACTCATATTGCACTTGGGTAATAACGTTATTTGCTAAATCAATTTCCAATACACGCAATTTTTTTTGTGCCAATTCAATGTTGATTTCAGAATCGTCACTCGACACCATTTTCGGTTTCATCCAAAGAGGTATCAGTAGAAAACATAACGCAATCGCAATCAATAACGCGACGAAAATACCGAATTGAATCATTTTTTATTACTCGTTTTAGGTTGTAAAAGGGTGTTTAATTTTTCGCGTTCACTAGCTGACAACTCGGGTTCATTTTCTTTGCCACGTTTTAACAATGACCAAAAACCAATTGCGCCAATCAAAATAGTTAAAACAGGTGCGAGCCACAAAATAAATGTTCTCACATTAAACGGTGGACGATACAAAACGAAATCCCCATATCGCTCAGTCATGTAATCAATAATTTGTTTATTACTTTCACCCGCATTGAGCTTTTCGTACACTTTTCGACGCAAATCTTGTGCTAGTTCGGCATGCGAATCCGCGATATTTTGATTTTGGCAAACTAAACAACGTAATTCTTCGGTCAACGATTGATAACGTAATTCAAGTTCAGGTGTGGCGAATTGATAAACTTCGATTTCTGCATAAACACTTTGGCTGGCAAGCCACAAACACAGGAGTAATTTTTTCATTTTGACATGTCGTATTGTGAAAAGTTTTGAAGATTATTGTTTGAGATAGTCAATTAACGCTTCAAAATTTAATTGATGAATATAGGTAAGAAGTTGCTCTGCTAAATCCATATCAATAACTTTAAGTTGTTCGATTAAATTTAAGCAATTTTCAATATCCAAACTTATCGCGGCTTCTCGTAACGCAATAAGAAGTTCAGATGGCACTTTTTTTAAAAAATCGTCATTTTCATTTTTTTTCGGAATTGAAATGACATCGTCAGTATTTTCATAAATAAAACGCACACCTAAGTATTTTTCCATGCAAGAAAAAATATCAGAATCGTGATAAGGCTTATTCACAATATCATCAACGCCTACTTCTAAAAATTCTTGGCGTTGCGCTAAAAATACCGAAGCTGTCACAGCAACAATTTTAACTTTATCGCCATTAGGTAATGCACGAATTTGGCGAGTTGCCTCGATTCCGTCCATGATTGGCATTCGTCTATCCATCCAAATAAAATCTGGCTGTAATGTTAAAAATGCGTCTACAGCTTCTTGTCCATTTTCAACTTCATGAACATCAAAACCCACTTGCGTCAAAATGTTTCGTAATAACAACCGATTTTCTAATTGGTCTTCCACAATCAATATGCGATAAACAGGTTGTTGTGGTGCTAACCCAATGACTTTCAATACACTTTGATGTCGTTCAGATTTTATATCAACAGGTAAAACGCGCGTCACAGGCAATGTAAATTGAAAACACGTTCCTTCATGTAACACACTGGTGACATTGATGTTACCGCCCATCAATTCAATATATTGTTTTGTAATTGGTAAGCCTAAACCTGTTCCTTTTTGACTAGATTCGCTACCAACTTGAATAAATTTGTCAAAAATGAGTGGCAAATCATCTTCTGCAATACCAATTCCTGTATCTTGAATTTCAAAAATCAATACACATTTACTTGGCTGTTGTAACGCACCTTTATTCAAACTGACTTGAATACTGCCTTTTTTAGTGTACTTAATTGAATTACCAATGATGTTTAATAATATCTGCCGTAGCTTTGATTCATCAGCGTTGATGTAGCGCGGAAAATCAGATGACGTATTGAGAAATAACACTAAATTTTTAATTTCAGCGCGTTCACGCATCATTTCAATAGTGCTTTGAATCAATTCATTCAAATCAAAATTCGTATTTTCAATGACCACGCGCCCAGCTTCAATTTTCGCCATGTCGAGAATATCGTTAATCAATTCAAGTAAATGTCGCCCGCTATTATTGATGATATTCAAATTTTCGCGCTGCATGGCGGTGAGTAATTTATCTTTTTGCATCAACTGTGAAAAACCTAACACCGCATTCATAGGTGTTCGTAATTCGTGACTCATGTTAGCAAGAAAGACACTTTTTGCGCGATTAGCCGCTTCTGCCTGATTTTTGGTTTTTTCTAATTCAATCGTTAATGATTGTAAATGACTGTTATTTTCTTCAAGAGCCTGAGTGCGTTCAACAACCCGTAATTCAAGATTTTGATTCAGCGAACGGTAATCATTTTTAGATTGCAAAATGGTTTGTTCACGCTCTTGAATGGCTTGCCGCATTTCAATAATTCCTGTCGTGAGTGTTCCAATTTCATCCGACTGATTTACCGTTAAATCACCTGAATAATCACCATGTGTAATGGCATCAACGGCATAAAGAATTTTTTTTAATGGGACAACAACGAGCTTATTTAGAATAACCACCAATGAAAAAATAATTACAACACTCAAATATACCAACGAAAAAAGATTGCTTAACACTTTGTCATGCAATTTATTTTCGACAAATTCAGGTGTGATATAGAGCTGAACCACACCAATTTTTTCATCATTATGAAAAATATCGCTTTCGCGTTTAATAAAATTTCCCTCAACAGCTGTTTTAATTTCAATAATTTCAGATTGCGAATTTCGCATTTTTCCACTAACTGAAAACGGCTCGTTAGTCGTAATG
>JBASLW010000197.1:0-4537 GCA_049656545.1 Methylococcaceae bacterium | reverse complement strand
TGTACGCCCGTCTTACGTTTTAGGTGGTCGGGCAATGGAAATCGTCTTTAACGAAGAAGGTTTGCAACGCTACATGAAAGAAGCCGTAAGCGTTTCAAACGATTCGCCTGTGTTGTTAGACCGTTTCTTAGATGACGCGGTGGAAATGGACGTTGACGCTATTTATGACGGCGAGCGTGTTTTAATCGGTGGTTTGATGGAACACATTGAACAAGCTGGCGTGCATTCGGGCGACTCCGCATGTTCGTTACCACCGTATGATTTAGCTCCTGCGTTGCAAGACAAATTGCGCGAACAAGTTGCAAAAATGGCAGAAGCCTTAGGCGTGCGTGGATTGATGAATACCCAATTTGCGATTCAAGGCGAAGACATTTACGTTTTAGAAGTCAATCCGAGAGCTTCACGAACTGCACCATTTGTGTCAAAAGCGACAGGTTATCCGCTTGCGAAAATTGCGGCTCGCGTCATGGTTGGTCAAACGCTTGAACAACAAGGTATTACCGAAGAACGCATCCCTGATTATTTCTCTGTGAAAGAGGCTGTTTTCCCATTCGTGAAATTCCCAGGTGTTGATCCGCTTTTAGGCCCTGAAATGAAATCAACAGGCGAAGTGATGGGCGTGGGTAAAACGTTCGGCGAAGCGTTTGCAAAATCACAACGCGCCGCAGGTGTTGATTTAAGCCACACGGGCAAAGTGTTAATCAGTATTCGTGACAAAGACAAAGCAAAATTGCCTGACATTGCTCGAATGTTGATTGCCAAAAATTACGACATCGTCGCCACAGGTGGTACGGCTCGGTTTTTAAAAGAAAATGGTTTTCCTTGCGAAGTGGTTTGCAAAGTGAATGAAGGTCGTCCGAATACGGTAGATATGATTAAAAATGATCAAATTCAACTGATTATTAACACTACTGAAGGCAAAAAAGCGATTTCAGATTCGTTCACGATGCGTCGTGAAGCCTTGCAACATCGCGTCACTTATTACACAACGATGGCTGGTGCGAGAGCTGCGTGTTTTGCTCTCGGCGAACTCGATGCGGGCGATGTGAATTGTTTGCAAGATTTACACAAAAGCCTGAAATAATATCAAAAATATGGGCGTGAAAAACTCGCGCCCATTATCAAAAAATTATCGGAGTTTTCACAAATGAGCAAAGTCCCTTTAACTGTTAAAGGTGCAGAAAAATTACGCGCTGAATTAGAAGAATTAAAAACGGTTGTGCGTCCACGCATCATTAACGCTATTTCAGAAGCTCGCGCACATGGCGATTTAAAAGAAAATGCCGAATATCACGCCGCAAAAGAACAACAAAGTTTTGCCGAAGGTCGCATTGGTGAAATCGAAGGAAAATTAGCCAATGCCCAAATTATCGACGTGACAAAAGTCGATGCTGGCGGAAAAGTGATTTTTGGTGCAACGGTTGAACTCGAAGATTTAGAAAACGAAAAACGAGTCATATATCAAATCGTTGGTGAAGATGAAGCGAATATCAAAGAAGGTCGAATTTCAGTTGGTTCACCGATTGCACGGGCGTTGATTGGTAAAGAAGTTGAAGACGTAGTGACGGTAAAAGCTCCAGCAGGTGATGTTGAATACGAAATTATTGCAATTCAGTACATTTAAAAATGACAAGGTTCAAATTTTTTATTTGAACCTTTTTTGTTTTTATTTTTTTGGATTGTAGCGATAAATCACAATAATTTGCCCAATCGATTGTACCAATTCTGCGGTAGTCGCCGCGCAAATTTCGTCGCTAATTTCTTTGCGCTCATCACGTTCAGCGCGTATTTTTACTTTAATCAATTCATGGCTATCAAGTGCTAATTCAATTTCTGCAATCACAGCTGCTGTTAATCCTGCTTGTCCAATCATAACAACAGGTTTTAAGTGATGAGCATCCGATTTAAATTTTTTCTTTTTTACAGCATCCATTTGTTATTCCTAAGGTTAAAAGACGTAATGATGATTCATTTTACACGAAAAGTGACACGCAATGGCACGAACTAAAAGCAGTACACAATGGATGCAAGAGCATTTCGACGACCCTTACGTCAAAATGGCGCAAGCACAAGGTTATCGTTCTCGCGCAGTTTTTAAGCTCAAAGAAATCAACGATAAAGATAATTTAATCAAATCAGGCATAAATGTTGTTGATTTAGGTGCCGCACCTGGTGGTTGGTCGCAATTTGCACGGCAACTTTTAGGTAAAAATGGGCGTTTGGTCGCACTCGATATTTTGCCAATGGAACCACTTGAAGGTGTTGACATGATTATTGGTGATTTTCGAGAAGAAGCGGTTTTGAACGAACTTTACGCCGTATTGAATAATGCGCCGATTCAGTTGGTTTTATCTGATATGGCTCCGAATATGAGTGGAAATAAAAGTACCGACCAAGCTCGCGCCATGTATTTGTGTGAATTGGCATTGGATACCGCAAAAACCGTTTTGGCAAAAAATGGCACTTTTTTAGTAAAAGTTTTTCAAGGTGAAGGTTTTGAAGCCTATTTTAAAGAGGTTCAGCAAGCCTTTAACACAGTGATAATTCGTAAACCAAAGGCTTCTCGACCACGCAGTAATGAAGTTTATATTTTGGCAAAAGGTTTTAAGTCATAAAATCGTAAAAATCCGTCGAAGCAAATCAATTCCCGATATAATCACTCAAGTTTTTCAAAGTTGAGAGCCGTAAAAAAATAACATGATAAAAAATATATTAGTTTGGGGTGTCATCTCTATGTTGTTGATGTCACTGTTTAATAATTTTGGTAGTACACAACAAAATGACCGTGTTGATTCTGGTTTGTCGTATTCGCAATTCATTGATTCAGTGAAAGCAGGACAAGTTCAACAAGTTGTTATTGACGATAATACGATTAAAGGTAAATTACAAAATGGGCAAATTTTCAAAACTTATGCCCCAAATGATGGACATTTAGTCGATGATTTGTTAGCGAACAACGTTGATATTAAAGTCGCTACACCAGAACAACCCACGATGTTGATGCAGTTATTGGTGTCATTTGGTCCTATGCTTTTATTGATTGGTGTCTGGGTATTTTTCATGCGTCAAATGAATGGGGGGATGCCAGGAGGTAAAAACCCAATGAGTTTTGGCAGAAGCAAAGCTCGAATGCTTGAAGAAGACCAAATCAAAATTACGTTTGCTGATGTTGCAGGTTGTGACGAAGCAAAAGAAGAAGTTGAAGAAATGGTTGATTTTTTACGCGACCCCGCAAAATATCAAAAATTGGGCGGCAAAATTCCGCGCGGTGCGTTAATGATTGGTCCTCCTGGAACAGGTAAAACATTGTTAGCGCGTGCGATTGCGGGTGAAGCGAAAGTGCCGTTTTTCACAATTTCAGGTTCGGATTTTGTCGAAATGTTTGTTGGTGTTGGTGCATCTCGTGTGCGTGATATGTTTGAAACGGCTAAAAAACACGCCCCGTGCATTATTTTTATCGATGAAATTGATGCAGTGGGTCGTCAACGTGGTGCAGGTTTAGGCGGTGGAAACGATGAACGTGAACAAACATTAAATCAGTTACTGGTTGAAATGGACGGTTTTGAAGGCAACGAAGGTATTATTGTTATTGCGGCAACCAACCGCCCAGACGTTTTAGATAAAGCGTTATTGCGTCCAGGTCGTTTTGATAGACAAGTCACCGTTGGTTTGCCAGATGTTCGTGGGCGTGAACAAATTTTGAATGTTCATATCAAAAAAGTACCCAGTGCAGATGATGTGCAAGTGCAATATATCGCGCAAGGTACGCCAGGATTTTCAGGTGCAGATTTAGCGAATTTGATTAACGAAGCCGCATTGTTTGCAGCGCGTATGAATAAACGTGTTGTAAGCATGTCGGACTTGGAAAAAGCAAAAGACAAAATCATCATGGGCGCAGAGCGTCATTCGATGGTGATGAATCTGAAAGAAAAAGAAATGACGGCGTATCACGAAGCAGGTCATGCGATTGTGGGACGTTTAGTGCCTGAACACGATCCCGTTTATAAAGTTAGTATTATGCCGCGTGGTCGCGCGTTAGGTGTAACGATGTTCTTGCCAGAACGTGATTCATACAGCGCAAGTAAACAAAAATTAGACAGCATGATTTCAAGTTTGTACGGTGGTCGAATTGCCGAAGAAATCATTTACGGCGCAGAACTTGTTAGCACAGGTGCGTCAAATGACATTGAACGCGCCACCGAATTAGCGCGAAACATGGTGACAAAATGGGGATTTTCGCCACGTTTAGGACCTCTTTCGTATAGCGAAGAAGAAGGCGAAGTCTTTTTAGGTCGTTCAGTTACGCGCCATAAAACAGTTGCTGAAGAAACATCCCACAGTATTGATGAAGAAATTCGTTCATTTATTGATAAAAACTATCAACGTGCTGAAACGATTTTGAAAGACAATGCAGATATTTTGCATGCGATGGCGGCGGCATTGATGAAATACGAAACCATCGATAAAGATATGATTGATGATTTGATGGAACGTAAAGAAACTGTGCGCGAACCTGCAGGTTGGAATGACCCGAAAC
>JBASLW010000196.1:0-5217 GCA_049656545.1 Methylococcaceae bacterium | reverse complement strand
GGAACGTTATGGTGCAGAAGATATAAAAACCGCAATTGCTCAAGTCCACCAACCATCACCTTTTACGAGATCAGGATGTGGAATTAATGGCATGATAAAACCTGAATTAGTCGAATACGGTGGAAATTTAATTTTATCTGAACGTTCTAGTCGTATTTATGAAGATAAAGGCGGAAAAATAGCTGTTCTGAATAATAGTGTTGTGGATAACATAATTAAATTTGATGTCGGCACCAGTTTTGCTGCTCCGAAGGTTGCACATCTGGCTGGTAAAATTGCTAATCACTTCCCTGATAAATCAGCAAACTTTATTAAAAATATGCTATTGGCAAGTGCCGATTATCCATTCAATCCCACGAAAGAATTTTATAAAACAAAAGACAATGATAAAGCCGCACAACATCATTTATCAATTTGCGGCTATGGATTAAGCCAATATGATAGGGCATTGTATTCTTTCAATAATAGAACTGTTCTGTGGGATGAAGGACAAATTGCTCTTGATCAGGTCAAAGTTTATTCACTACAGCTACCAGAATTATTTTTTACTGAAGCTGGAAAGAAAAAAATCATCGTGACATTAACTTTTTTACCTGAGACCCGTGCTACTCGAGGTGATAGTTACCTGGGAAATCGTATGGAATTTCATCTATTTCATTCAATTAATCCACAACATTTGATCGAAAAATATGGAGTTGTGGGTAAAGATGACAATACTGATGTACCAGAAGAATTAAAAAAATTTGAAATTGATGGTTTTTTTCCTGGTGCAAATACAAGAAAAACAGGGTGTCATCAAAAAGCAGTAAAAATTTACAAAAAAGAACCTAAAAACAGACCAGCTCCGCCTGTGTCATTAGTTCTTATAAATTACAATAAATGGATAACCAATTCTAATTTGAAGCAAAATTATTGTATTTCAGTGACATTTGAACATGAAAAAGAAATAGAACTTTATAATGCTGTTCAAGCAAATATTCTCAATAGAGTAAGGGTAAGATAATTTTTTTCTATGAACAAAATTACCGAATCAGATATTGAAGAATTAGCAATCGACCTGCTAAAAAATTTGGGTTACAGCTACATTTACGCACCAAATACTTCTTCTGATAGTGAACATTCAGAACGTGAAAATTATTCTGATGTTCTACTCATTGGGCGTTTGCAATCTGCAATCAATCACATAAACCCCATCATTCCAGAATCAGTAAGACAACAAGCCTTAAAAGAAGTTGAGCGGATTCATTCACCTGAATTATTAGCCAATAACGAAACCTTTCATCGAATGCTCACTGAAGGCGTGAAAGTGACTTATCAAAAAGATGGTCACGAACGTGGTGATTCTGTCATGTTGATTGATTTTGATAATCCTGAAAACAACGAGTTTTTAGTGGTTAATCAATTTACAGTTATTGAAAATCACCAAGAAAAACGTCCTGACGTGATTTTGTTCGTAAATGGTTTGCCATTGGTTGTGATTGAACTTAAAAATCCAACCAGTGAAGATGCCACAATCCAATCGGCTTACAGACAACTAACAACTTATAAAGCCACCATTCCTAGCTTATTTACTTACAATGCGTTGCTGGTTATTTCGGATGGTTTAGAAGCTAAAGCGGGTTCATTATCTGCTGATTTTTCACGGTTTATGACATGGAAAACTGTTGATGGTAAAACCGAAGAATCACATTTAGTTAGCCAACTTGAAACGCTTATCAATGGAATGTTAAACAAAAAAACATTGCTGGATTTGGTGCGTCATTTTGTGGTGTTTGAGAAATCAAAAAAAGTTGATGCAATTACGGATGTAATTAGCATTCATACGGTTAAGAAAATAGCGGCTTATCACCAGTATTACGCCGTCAATAAAGCCATCAATTCAACGTTACTTGCCAGTAATGAATCAGGGAATAAAAAAGCTGGGGTTGTTTGGCATACACAAGGTAGTGGTAAATCTTTATCAATGGTGTTTTACACAGGAAAAATTGTTTTAGGTCTTGATAATCCAACTGTGCTGGTGATTACTGACAGAAACGATTTAGATGACCAGTTATTTGATACCTTTGCCGCTTCAGTACAATTACTTCGCCAAGAACCTAAACAAGCTGAAGATAGAGGGCAACTCAAAGATTTATTAAAAGTCGCATCAGGTGGTGTTGTATTTTCAACGATTCAGAAATTCCAGCCCGATGAAGGCAATGTGTACGATGAATTATCAAATCGCCGAAATATCATTGTGGTGGTTGATGAAGCCCATCGAACACAATATGGTTTTGCCGCAAAAACCGTTGATGAAAAAGATGCTAACGGTGAAATCATTGGTAAAAGAATCGTTTATGGTTTTGCTAAGTATTTGCGTGATGCCTTACCTAATGCAACCTATTTAGGATTTACAGGTACACCAATTGAAAAGGCTGATGCTAATACCCCTGCTGTTTTTGGTGATTACGTTGATATTTATGATATTTCACAAGCCGTTGAAGATGGAGCAACGGTTAGAATTTTCTATGAAAGCCGTTTAGCTAAAATTGCATTGAGTGAAGAAGGTAAAAAACTCATTGCCGAGTTAGACCAAGAATTAGCCCAAGATGATTTAACAGAATCTCAACAAGCCAAAGCAAAACAAACCCAATTAGAAAGTTTATTGGGTAGTGAAAGCCGCATTAAAAATATCGCTCAAGATATTGTCAGCCATTTTGAAGCAAGACAAGAAGTTTTTACGGGTAAAGGCATGATTGTCAGTATGTCGCGTAAAATTGCAGTGAATTTATACGAGGCAATTATCAAGTTAAAACCAGAATGGCATTCAGACGATTTAAACAAAGGTGTTATCAAAGTGGTAATGACATCAGCCTCTTCAGACGGTGAAAAAATAGCCAAACATCACACCACTAAACAGCAACGTAAAATGTTAGCTGAACGTATGAAAGATGATAATGACGAACTGAAATTAGTGATTGTTCGTGATATGTGGCTCACTGGTTTTGATGCTCCTAGTTTGCACACCTTGTACATTGATAAACCAATGCAAGGTCATAATTTAATGCAATCTATAGCTCGTGTTAATCGTGTTTATAAAGATAAACCAGCAGGATTAGTTGTTGATTATTTAGGGATTGCCGCAGATTTAAAACAAGCCTTATCTTTTTATACGGATGCTGGAGGAAAAGGCGATCCAACACTTCTGCAAGAACAAGCTGTAGCTGCGATGCTAGAGAAAAAAGAAGTGGTCTCAGCTATGTATCATGGTTTTGATTACAGTGATTTTTTCACAGCGGATACTTCTCGAAAATTATCACTTATTTTAGCCGCCGAAGAACACATTTTAAGTTTTGACAATAAAACGGATAAACAAGGCAAAATAATAAACAGAGGTAAAAAACGTTACATTGATGAAGTAACTAAATTATCACAAGCCTTTGCGATTGCTATTCCCCATGAACAAGCAATGGCAATTAAAGATGAAATGGCATTTTTTCAAGCCGTCAAAGCACGATTAGCCAAATTTGATGCTACTGATTCGGGCAGAACAGACGAAGATATTGAAACAACGATTCGTCAGGTGATTGATAAATCCTTAGTATCAGAACAGGTCATTGATATTTTCGATGCGGCAGGAATTAAAAAACCTGATATTTCAGTTTTATCGGATGAGTTTTTAGCAGAACTTCAGGGAATGAAACATAAGAACATTGCCCTTGAGGTATTGAAAAAGCTACTGACAGATGAATTGAAAACACGTTCTAAAAAGAATCTAGTCAAAAGTAAAAGTTTGATGGATATGCTGACCGATACTATACAACGTTATCAGAATAAAATTCTAACAGCCGCTGAAGTGATTGAAGAGCAGATTAAAATCAGCAAAGAAATTGTGTCAAGTGATAGTGAGGCGAAGGCATTAGGTTTGACTGATTTTGAATATGCGTTTTATACCGCAGTAGCAAATAACGACAGTGCAAAGGAATTGATGCAAAGTGATATATTGAAGGAACTAGCCGTTGTTTTAACACAGAAAATTCGGGAAAGTGTGTCAATTGACTGGACGATTAAAGAATCAGCAAGAGCTAACATTCGCAGACATATCAAACGGATTTTAAATAAATATGGTTATCCACCAGATATGCAACTTTTAGCAACGGAAAATGTACTAAAACAGGCGGAGTTGATTGCTAGTGAGTTGGCAGCAGTTTAAACTTCTCTTCATAAATCTATCTTTGATCAAATTTTTAACTTATGATGAAAAATTTTAAATTATTTTTTGTTAGCATTTTGTTTTCAACTTTTTTTATTTTTGGAAATAATGCAAATGCGAATGCAAGTGCTAACATCCATGTTGATGGTTTTATAATAAAAGAGTTGAATAATTCCAATAAAAATTTATCAATTTCAGAGGATGAACATAAAAGGCTTGTTGATAAATTATCTTATGATGCCGAAAAAGAAATTTCTAATTGGGTTACTTGGAAAATATTTTTAGGTATTATCCCATTATTTTTAATAATAGTCGGATTTATTTGGTCATCTATCAGTAGGGAAATTGAAAAAAGAATAGACAAACATATAGATAAACTTGAAAAGCAAAGAGAAAAAGCTATTGAGGTAACAATTAAAGCCACTTTAGAAATAGAAAAAACTCAAAAAGCACTAGAAGAATTACAAAAACTTGAAAATGAGCTTGATAAAAAACTAAAAGACTTTCAAAAAATTTTTTCAGAGGAAATAAAAAATAAAGAAGACGAAATTATCGAGCTTGGCAACAAAGCAGACAGTGTAAAAAATAATTTGGATTCAATAACTGATGATTTAGAATCAAAAGTTACAGATGAAATAGATTTGGTTAGACGAGAAATTAAAGTTATTAGATTTTTAATTGATAAAATTGATAAAGATCAAGTTGCTAAAAGCCAAATTATAGAAGAGTTGATTTTAGATTTAAAAGATGATGATACAGAGAAAAAATATGTGGCAGTAGAATTATTGCCACAATTTAAAACTGAGTCTAATAGAATATCTGATATTTTTGTAGAAATGTTAAAAACTACATCTGATATAGCTTTTGGGTCATTGTTATTAAATGGATTAGGTGAACTCGATGGAAATAAAGAAAGTTTAAAAAACTATCTCATAGAACTAGCGGGTGATTTAAGCAATCCAAATATTCTTGCTATTATTGGTGCGCTTAGCTCTTTTAATGATAATAAAGAAATAGAATTAGAG
>JBASLW010000195.1:0-4274 GCA_049656545.1 Methylococcaceae bacterium | reverse complement strand
ATCGCCACCTAATTTGACACTCATACCATAAATGGCGCGATACAAATCACCAAAATGATCATCACGTCTTAAATCAAGTGGTTTACCAAATTTATTTGCTCCCAATTGATAAAGTTCTTTAATCGATTTTTCAAGTGATTTATGTGTATTACTTGTCGTTTTGGCAATAATTAAACTGCCTATAATCGTTGTTGCAGCGGCAGCCGACAACAAACCATAATCAGCAGAATGAAAAAATTGTGTCATTAAAATCACATTTGGCGCAGCCAAAAAAGTAGAGCCAATTGCTAATTTTTTACCGAGCGAAATTTCTTTAATTCTTTTAAAAACTGCCGCTTTTCCTGTTGTATGTAATGCACCGTGACCTGCTTTAATATCTGCATATAACTTTTCAGCCTCGCTAATTTGTTCACGCGAAGGTGGATGACGCACAGACATATAACCGACGATATTTGCATTTTCAAAAATTGGCGTAATGTTGGCACTAATCCACCAATAATCACCATTTTTTGCTCTGTTTTTAATTACCCGATGCCAAGGATTGCCTTTTCGTATTGTATTCCACAATTCGGCATACGCCATTTCTGGCATTTCAGGATGACGAACGATATTGTGATTTGTCCCAATCAACTCTTCACGCGAAAAACCACTAATCTCAACAAACGCATCATTGACAAACGTAATTACGCCATCCAAATTCGTGCGTGTAACTAAAATTGTCCCTGGTTTCATCACGATTTCATTGTTCGTGACGGGCATGTTCATTTTCATTGTGGTTTCTCTTTGAATCCGTTGATGTTAAAAATCAGTTTTCACTTTGTTCAGTATTTTCAATCGTCAATAACTTATCAACATCAAGTAACATCACCATACGTTCACTAACAGAAACAAGACCGTTGATAAATTCGTTACTCACTTTTGTACCAAAATCAGGCGCACCTTGGATTTCATTTTTTTCAACGCTAATAACATCCGAAACCGAATCGACCACAACGCCCATAATTCGGGTGTTATTTCCGTTGCCCGTTTGTAAAACTACCACAACTGTTAACGGCGTATATTCAACTTTACTCAGCGCAAAACGTTCGCGTAAATCGATAATTGGCACAATTGCGCCACGCAAATTCACAACCCCTTTTTCATAAGCAGGCACATTCGGAACGCGCGAAACAGGTTCCCAACTGCGAATTTCTTGGACGCGCAAAATATCAACGCCATATTCTTCTTTGCCTAACACAAAACTTAAATACTGAATTGTGTTGTCAGACCCTTTTTGCGCGATGGCAATTTCTTCAATGACAGCTGTTTCGTTTTCTTGTGACATGATGATTTCTTTCGGTTAATGAGAAAAATTAGCGAACCGATAAACGGACTAAACCAGGAACGTCAAGAATTAACGCCACTGAACCGTCACCTAAAATTGTCGCGCCTGAAACACCTTCAACACGACGATAATTCGCTTCTAACGATTTAATAACGACTTGTTGTTGACCGAGCAATTCGTCAACTAAGAAACCGCATAACGCGCCCTGCCCTTCCACAACCACGATAACGCCTTCGTTGGATTTCGTTGCCGCGCCTGATTTGACATTGAAAATTTCGCGCATTCGGATAATCGGTAAATACTCGTTGCGTAACTTAAATGTTTCACCTTTGCCTGCGACTTTATTCAACATTTTTTCAGTGATATTGATAGATTCAATAATTGAAACAAGTGGCACAATGTAAGTTTCATCACCAACCGCAACAGATTGTCCGTCCAAAATAGCAAGCGTTAACGGTAAATGAATCGCAATTGTTGTGCCTTTTCCAAGTTCTGAAATAATGTCGATGTTGCCGCCGAGCGATTGAATGTTTCGACGTACCACGTCCATTCCCACACCGCGACCTGAAATATCGGTCAATTGTTCCGCTGTTGAAAAACCTGGCATGAAAATCAATTCAAAAATTTGTTTTTCAGACATGATGACGCTTTCTTCAACAAGTCCTTTTTCAATAGCTTTAGCAAGTAATTTGTTTTTATCTAAACCACGTCCATCATCGACAATTTCAATCACGATGTGACCGCCACGATGATAGGCTTTGAGTTCAATCGTTCCCATTTCAGGTTTGCCTGCCGCGATACGGTCAGCCGGCATTTCAATACCGTGATCTAAACTATTACGAATCAAATGCACAAGTGGGTCGTTAATCAATTCAACAACGGCTTTATCAACTTCGGTATTTTCACCGACCAATTTGAGTGTAATTTTTTTGTCTAATTTGGTACTAATATCGTGAACCAAACGCGGAAAACGGCTGAAAACGAAACTAATTGGCAACATTCGGATATTCATCACGCTTTGTTGTAAATCGCGGGTATGTCGTTCTAATTGCGCTAAACCACGTTTTAATTGCCCCACTTTATCCATCGAGAAATTTTCACCAATCAGCCCTAACATTGATTGTGTGATAACAACTTCGCCCACCATGTTAATTAACGTGTCAATTTTGTCAGTATCTACACGAATTGAACTTGAGGCTTTTGGTGCATTTTTAGAGGGATCAGATTCAGCAGCTGGAGCTTTTTTGACAACAGGTGCGGCAGCAGTAGTCGCCGATTCGACAACAGGCGCAGCTTTCACAGCTTCGACAACAGGTGCTGGCGCAGGTTTTGGTTTTTTAGCTTTTTTAGGTTTAGCTAACGGCGCAAATTCCAACGCACAATCATCTTCAACAAAACTAAAAATTTCTTTTACTTCGGCTTCTGATGCACCCGTTACTAATTTTAATTCCCATGAAATGTTACATTCTTCGGGTTCTAATTCAGCAAATGGCGGTACATCTTGGATATTGACGTTTGACGTTAATTCGCCTAATCCACTTAATTCACGGAATAAACGGACAGGATCGTTACCCGTTTGAAGTAAATTTAAATACGGGCAAAATGAAATTTTCCAACCTTGTTCTTCGTCAACTTCCTCTTCTTCAGGTTCTTCTTCGATAACAGGTGCAGGCGTTACAGCAATGGGGGTTGGTGCAGATTCATGTGCAGGTGCGCCGTGTTCTCCGCCACCTGCTGTACCATTCAATTCAGCTTCTAACGCGGTTTGATGTTTCGCAACACTAGCCGCATTGACATCTTCTTCGTTTTGAATCGATGTCAACATTTCACGCAAACAATCAACTGAGCCTAAAAGGACATCAACAGCAGGTTTTGTTACCTGTCTTCGACCATCACGCATTTCATCAAGCAACGTTTCCATAATATGCGTGTAACCTGCAACAACGGTAAAACCGAACGTGCCACTACCGCCTTTAATCGAATGTGCTGCCCTAAAAATAGTATTGATAACTTCTGAATCGATGTCGCCAATATCGAGCGACAACAACCCAGATTCCATCGCTTCCAAGCCCTCGAAGCATTCTTCAAAAAAGACTTGATGAAATTGTGACATATCGATAGACATAATTTTACCTGTGTGCGCCTGAATTTATTAGTTAAACGAGGTTAAGAATTTCAACCGTTCTTAGAATCTACATTTGTAAAAGCAAATGCTGTGCCTAAAATTCACTTGCGATTAAATTTAAAATTAAATGGTAAGTGATTTAGTATTTTTAAGAGTTTCGCGCCAATTTCTTAGCGCGAATAAAACGAGTAAAACAGAATTAAACGATAGCTGCCTGCATTTTGGCGCAATGTGCCAAGGCTTTGGCTTCATCATTGGTTTCTTTCTTTTGCAGTGCCACAATCATGGCACGAAGAAATTCAACGGATTCCAACATCACAGCGATATTCTCAGCTGTGGTTTGTTTGGTTTTATCACGCATTGCCATTAGAAGATGCTCCATTTCTTTGGCATAAGTTGATTCAACGTTAAATTCCAACATCGCACAACCGCCTTTAATCGTATGTGCGCCGCGATAAATGGTGTTCATTTTTTCAAAATCAAACGCATCTAAATCAATACTTTCTAATTCTGATTTCATCAAATCTAAATGTTCTAAGCATTCGTCAAATAAAACATCGTGAAACTGGCTCATATCAACTGACATCGGTTTTTCCTTTTTGCATAAGTAAAATAAGTAATGTCAAGTTGCTTAACCCAACACTTTTTGCAATGTTTTTAACAACTGATCAGGATTGAATGGCTTTACCATCCATCCCGTTGCACCTGCTGCTTTACCTTCCATCTTTTTTTCCATGCCTGATTCGGTGGTAAGCATTAACATTGGGACATGTTTATATTGCGGCAATTGACGCAAATCACGAATTAACGTGATACCGTCTTTGT
>JBASLW010000194.1:0-3171 GCA_049656545.1 Methylococcaceae bacterium | reverse complement strand
ACGATTGAAAAAATGTTTGATCTTTTAACGGTTCGAAAATTTCACCATCCAATTCATGAGATAAATCAATCTCGCCGCTTGAGCCATCATTAAAAGCTAGCCAGACGCGATAATCTTGAACATATTCAGCATTAGTTACATGAATAAACATAATCACTCCAAAGGTTTAATTTTCGATAAGGGTTTTTTATTCATTGCCGCTTGCCAATTATTTAATAATTCTTCTTTGTGTAGCAAATACCATTCGAGAACAACCATCAACGCACGTCTTGGAAACTTCCCAGTCACAACGCCCGTTTCAATTTCAACCGTGATTTCGTATTCGCCATATTCTGCGTGAAAGTGAGCAGGTGGATGGTCACGCAAATACATCCTAATGACAATTCCTAAAAATCTACTAATTTCAGGCATTTAATATAATCCACTTATAAACGCATTTACTTCAACCAACGCCCCCACCAACGCCGCAGGATTATTTCCGCCAGCTTGTGCTAAATCAGGTTTGCCGCCACCTTTACCACCGATTTTTGCAGCAACAAAATTCGCCAATTCGCCAGCTTTGACTTTTGCGGTTTGGTCTTTTGAAACACCTGCTACAACGCTGACTTTTTCGCCTTCCACCGTCGCTAACACGACAACCGCGTTATGCAATTTGTTTTTCAATTGCTCGACGATTTCACGCAAAATTTTCGCATCGACATTTTCAACCGTCGTCGCCAACACTTTCACGCCGTTGATTTCAACCGCTTTCGCCATCAATTCATCACCTGTCGCACTCGCCAATTTTGAATTCAAACGCTCTAATTGTTTTTCCAATCCACGCGCACGTTCAACGAGTTGTTCCACTTTTTCGACCGCTTTATCAGGCGTGCCTTTGACTAAATCGGCGATTTGCACCAACGCGCTTTCACGTTGCGCGAACCATGCTAAACAGTTTGCGCCCGTGACCGCTTCAATGCGTCGCACGCCAGCCGCTACGCCGTTTTCGCTGATAATTTTGAAACAACCAATATCACCAGCCCGCGCAACGTGTGTGCCGCCGCATAATTCGGTGGAGAAATCACCGATTTTTAACACGCGCACTTCTGCACCGTATTTTTCACCGAATAACGCCATTGCGCCAGCTTTCACCGCCTCATCTTTTGCCATGATTTGCGCTGAAACCGCATTATTCAAACGGATTTGTTCATTGACCAAACGTTCCATTGTGGCGATTTCGTCAGCGGTCAACGGTTCAAAATGTGAAAAGTCAAAACGCAACCGTTCAGGATTCACCATCGAGCCTTTTTGCGCGACGTGTTCGCCCAATGTTTGACGCAACGCAGCGTGCAATAAATGCGTCGCCGAATGGTTTAATTCAGTGGCTTTGCGTTTTGCCATATCAACGGTGGCTTTGACGTTTTGTCCGACTTTCAACGCACCAGCACTGATTTTGCCTTGATGCAAAAATAAACTGCCTGCTTGTTTTTGGGTATCGGCAACGTCAAAGGTCGCGCCGTCTGCGCTAATCGTTCCGCTATCGCCAACTTGACCACCTGATTCGCCATAAAACGGCGTTTTGTCCAAAACAACAACGCCTTCTTCGCCAGCGTTTAATTGTTCAACAGCTTCGCCGCCTTTGAATAACGCCACGATTTGCGCGGTGTCATCTAATAATTCATAACCCGTAAATTCAGTTTGCGAATCGAGTTCGATATTTTTATGAGCATCCGCACCGAAATGGCTCGCAGAACGCGCTCTATCGCGTTGCGCTTCCATCGCTTTTTCAAAACCATCGTAATCGACAGTTAAATTGTGTTCACGCGCAAAATCCGCCGTTAAATCCACAGGGAAACCGTAAGTATCATAAAGTTGGAAAACAGTTTCGCCTTCAATGACAGTGCCAGCCATTTTCGCCACGCACGCTTCCAAAATTTTCATGCCTTGACCTAGCGTTTCAGCAAAACGTTTTTCTTCACGTTCTAAGACTTTTTCAACTTGTTCGAGTTCTTTGCGTAATTCGGGGAACGCATCGCCCATTTCTTGAGCAAGTGGCGCGACTAATTTGTGGAAGAAAATTTCATTTACGCCCAAACGATAACCGTGACGAATCGCGCGACGAATAATGCGGCGCAACACATAACCACGCCCTTCGTTTGACGGCATTACGCCATCGACAATCATAAACGCGCAAGAACGAATATGGTCAGCAATCACGCGCAACGAACTGTTTGTTAAATCTGTCGTATTTGTGACAGACGCGGCGGCTTTGAGTAAGTTTTGGAACAAATCGATGTCGTAATTGTTATGGACATTTTGCATCACGGCAGAAATACGCTCTAAGCCCATGCCCGTATCAACAGAGGGTTTTGGCAACGGTGTTAATGTGCCGTCCGCGCTGCGGTCGTATTGCATGAAAACTAAGTTCCAAATTTCGATATAACGGTCGCCGTCTTCGTCTGGAGTTCCTGGAGGTGAGCCGAAAATGTCTTCGCCGTGGTCATAAAAAATTTCACTGCAAGGCCCGCAAGGTCCTGTGTCGCCCATTGACCAAAAATTATCTTTCGCGCCAATGCGTGACAAGCGGTCAGGCGATACGCCAATTTCGTTAATCCAAATGTTGGCGGCTTCGTCGTCTTCGTCGAACACCGTGACCCACAATTTTTCTTTTGGAATTTCAAGGACATTGACCAAAAATTCCCACGCAAAATGAATCGCTTCTTTTTTGAAATAATCGCCAAAACTGAAATTGCCGAGCATTTCAAAAAACGTATGATGTCGCGCAGTGTAACCGACATTTTCTAAATCATTATGTTTTCCGCCAGCTCGCACGCAACGTTGACTGGTCGCTGCACGAGTAAATTCGCGCTGTTCACGTCCTAAAAACAAATCTTTAAACTGCACCATTCCTGCATTTGTGAAAAGCAATGTCGGGTCATTATGCGGTACGAGTGAACTTGAAAGCTCAACAGAATGTCCATGTTGTTTAAAAAAGTTCAAAAATGCAGAACGTACTTCTGCGCTAGTCATGTGTTTCATAAGGATTTAGGAATTTAAAAAATAAGGGTTAGGAATAAATAAAACGTAATTTTTTGGCGAATTGCTGAATTTGCGAACTCGAAAAACCACGTCGTAATAAAAATTGCGTGCGTTTTGCCCAGTCTTGACGGGTAATTGGTTCAATTTCACCGT
>JBASLW010000193.1:0-3612 GCA_049656545.1 Methylococcaceae bacterium | reverse complement strand
GTTACAGATACTTTGTTGGATATAAAATAAACTTGCTTAATCGTCTGTTCTGCTATGCTTTGATTTGATTCTCTTTATTTCACAACGGAGTTTTTTATGTTTCGACACCGACCTCAAGTCATTTTTGCTACACCATTGGAAAATAAAACCCTTGAACCTGTCCATGGCTTTATGTTTAGTGCAGAGCAAGGAAGTTTAAAATTTGGAGCTGACAGAAAAGATAAAATTTTTTCTCGTCCTGTGCTATCGGTTCGCAAACGTGATGATTTTGTGGTGGCATTGCCTCTTACAAGCAAAGAAAACAATTCACCCGCTTTTTATCAGATACCTTCTGATGAAGTGCAGTGGAATCATAGTGAGAATCGTCAGAGCTTTGCACACAGAGAGCATGAAACAGTGGGTGTTGCCAATTTACATAATAAAATTGGTGTGATCGCACAAAATACCCGCATGAATATCGCAAAATGGCTCAATGGTTTTTATGGAGATGAACAATGACTGCAATGGCAATCAATTTTTCAGATGAACGCTTAAATGAATTATGGAATAGTCGAGAAGCCTTAAATAAAAAAGAATGGGGCGAGCTTTATCAAATCATTTATAAATTCTTGAATGTTAGTAATAACAAAATTCGTTTAGGTATCTATGGACTTGAAGGTGAAATTGACGATTACATCAACGATTTTTACATATTAAAAGTCATGCGAAATTTTAACGCCCAAGAACGTGAAGCAACAACCAGAGGACATTTGACAGGGTTTTTTAAATGTTTTTTGATAGATCAACAGCGCAAAGAAAAAAAGTATTTTGTTAACCAGTCATTTGAAGGCGATGACGACGATGATGTCAAGCCACAACATGAAGAATCAAAGCATTTTGATTTTTCACCTGATGAAATAAGTGAAACTTTGTCACAATTCGGCTTTTCACAAGAAGATTTAACAGCCAAAACGAAGCAATTTTTTGATGGCTTAGAAGAATGGCAGCAAGTAGTCATTACCCTTCATCATTGTCCAGATTCAATAGACAGCTTAACACTTTCGCAATTACCACAGCGTTATTTGCAAAGTGCAACCTATTATAAAGTTCAACAACTAGGAATTATTCACAAGACAAACAAATTGCCCAGAGATTATAAATCCACCGTAATCGGAAAATGGATTCATTTTTCACTAGGCATAAGAATCGAACAGGAAAATATCGCAATAATTGCAATCGTGTTCAGAATTCTCTGTGTCGTTGCTCTCAGCGCACAAGACATTTAATTTCAAAATTTAGGAAACCAAATTATGTCTAACGTTATGCTTTACCCACCACTTGAACAGATTGAAAACAGTTTGTTTGGGCTTTCAGATCAAATGCTGCAAAAGCTAGCTGAAAAAGATGCTGCGCTTTCTAAAACGATACGAGAAGCTGCTTTGAGTGATAAATTCACCGCACAGCAAGTTGCTGATTTTTCAGAAATCTTGGCAGAACCGCTTGATGCCATCACATCGTTTGATTCTGTTGAAATACCAGATTTTTTGGAAAAACTCATTGATGCTAAAGTCGCTACGCAACAGACCGATTTTGGCAAGTACCCACAAAGTGGACAGCTTATTGTCATCAATCAATTAAACACGCCAAAAGGTGAAATTGCGGATTTGCATTTTTCGCAACAGCCTTTGATTTTACTTGACCTTCAAGACCCACAAACCAAAGTATGGCATGGCTTTATGGTTGCAAGTGAAGTGCAATACGCGGGTTTTTGGGATGCTTTGCTTGAACCTCAAGACGAACCATTTGATCCAGCGTGTGGCATGGTTCAAATTTGGAATCCAGTTAAAATAAGCCTTCCAGATAATCAACCTATCAAAGCTCTAGGAAAGTTATCACCTCTCCGTATGCAAGCGATTCGTGCTTTATCTGCTGAGTATCTGCTCGGTGAGCTAGAAATGCCTGCTACCAAAATCGGCTATATTGCCTCACGTCCCACTTTTTATGGTTTTACTGTGGTCACAGGCACACCATTGAAAAATGACGATCCTAGACGAGTTTATCAGCAGCTTTACCATCATACAGGTGATTTAGTTAACGCCCCTGTTAGAGAATGGCTCGCACAAGCGCAAACTGCAGAAAGTCCATCATGGTTAACTGCACTGACAAAACAAATTACTCAAACATGGCAAGATTTAAAAGGACAGGTGCCAATCGTTTCTGATCATAGTGTAGGCGTTTTGGGTTATGCGATGAGTAGCTCTGAAAGTAGCGACAAAGAAAAACATATTTTGTTGCAAGACGATTTGTGCTTGAGTATTTTTTGCGATGATGACTCCGAATTCAGAATTCAGCTCGATTATAGTGGTAATGATTTTGTCAAAGTCGCGGTTATTGATGAAGGACGTAAAGTTCAAGATATGACGTTGCAAACAGGACAAAAAACGCCACTTTGTACAGGACTTGAACGCGACGAAGATAATCGTCTTGAATTGACATTTGCAAATGATCAAACATTGTCAATTCCTTTGAGTGTGGATTAAAAAATGATAGAAACGCCTGTTATTTTCTGGGCTGACCAAGCGAGAATTCAAGTAATTTGCTCGAACAAACATATTCAATTTGGTCATATTGAAGTGGAAGATCGTCCGATTCCTGCCAAACATCAAAATGATGAAGCTGGAATTGATGCGGCGGCATATTTACCCGAAAGTATTTGGGAGTTTTTATCGACGCTGCAATCTTCGCAAGCCATAAAAACACTTATTCTTGATAAATCGCTTGATGCAAAATGGCATAAAATCCCTTGGGAACGTTTAAATTGTCGAGGGCAAAAACTTGCTCAATTTTGGCGAGTGATTCGTTTTGCCCGTGTGATTGAATCTAATGCAGAAAGCGCGTTTTTACGTCATAACAATCTCGTTTGGGATCAATGGGAAAATGACAGTGTGAGTGCGTTATCTGATGTCACAACACGCCTTTGCAAAATTGAGAAAATTGAAAAATATGTTAAAGATGGCATTGATGTTAGTGGTTATCGTCGATTAGTCATTTTTGCACATGGTGGTGAAACAGCCAATTGTCTGTTTTTTACCAAGGAAGGTGAATGTTGGAATCCTCGTTTGCCAAAAACCTTACCGCCCGAAATTTTTATCATGGCTTGCACGTCGTATGACAGTAATTTGCATGATTTTATAGTGCAATGCTTAGAGCGCGGGGCAAAAACGATTATTTGTGGACATGGAAAATTAGACGAACAGTCAATGCTTGCGGCGGTCGCTGAATTTATACGCGAAGAAAAACCTGCTTATCAAACACTATGGAAATTACAAGAAAAGACATCTAATAAAAAAGACGGTGATGTTCACTGGTTACGTCTTTATGGTGATGCGCCAATTTCTGAATTTGATTTTGCGTTATTTCAAGCCTTTCAAACCAATCAATTTGAACCCGCGTTTGAGCAATTTAAAGCACTTGGTTTTCAAACATTATTAGAGCAAACGCAAGCGGGCAAAAATCATTGGCAACTTACGCAACATTGTTTGCTTTCTTGTGCGTTGTATTTAGCCGAAAAGGAAGCGCATAGTGAATTGGACAGTTTGCGTCAACAACTCAAAAATAAACCAATTCAATACA
>JBASLW010000192.1:0-18657 GCA_049656545.1 Methylococcaceae bacterium | reverse complement strand
TGGTGACACGATTATCATTTTGTTGCGCCCATTGTGCGCCATTTTTTTCAGCATCAAGACGCATACTTCTAAATTTTAAAACGTTGAACAGTTTATTATTTTCACCAACACGCTGTTGTTTATAAATGACTGAACCTTTAAAACCTGATTCCCAACTAATTGCAAAGGCTGTTATCACCATGACAAACCAAGATACAGATAGTAATAACAAACTCGCAAAAATATCAAAACCCCGTTTGCAAAATGTTCTAAACGTACTTTGTGAAAAACCGTCTGAATAAATTAACCAATTCGGATACAAATCGACTAACGAAAGAATCCCTTTTTCACGTTCATGAAAATCAATAATATCCAACACAGCGATGCCCGACATTTTGCAATCGAGTAATTCATTCATCATCGTTTTTAAATGATGGTCTTCTAACGTAATAACAATTTCATCAATGTTTAAATTTTCACAAATTTCAAGCAAGTTATTATTTGCTTGAATTGATAAACTGGCATCAATCGATAATGTTTCTTCAGGTAATACAAAAAATCCAACAATCGTAAAGCCTTTGTGTAAAAACGAATGATTTGTTTCGGCTAATCGATGTGCTTTTTCACCACCACCAATAATTAAAATACGACGTTTTAAATAATCTGTATTGACGAATTTATAAAATAAAAAACGTGATAATGTCATTCCTAAAAAAGCAAAAAAGAAGCTGGAATACAAAATACGGTGTGTCACTAAAAAGTGAGGAAAAAAATAATAAATTTGTGTGGTAATTAAAAAAGCAATAAAAAAACTAAAACTCATTCGACGAATTAAGCTGTAATCTTCGCTGTTTAAACTTCTACGATATAATCCCAACACAATACAAGATAAATTCACGACAGCGGCGAATACAAAACTTTCAAGCGAAATACTATATTGTGCAGTGGTTTCGAGAGCAAAAATTTTGCTACTGAAAATCATGGCGGTAAAAAAAATACCGAATTCCAATCCTAGCAATAATAAATACGCTTTGGAAATGTAATGGTTAAAAATACGAATCATGGTTTTCTCTTGAAAATAATGAAATAAAAACGCTTACAAAATACCAATGGCGCGGCGTAATTGCAAAATCGCCAAATTAGAATCGAAAGTGGCGTTGTTAAAATTATTGTGTGCCATCGTGCGTAAATCTTCGGCTTTCAATACGTCTGTATTTGTCGATAAGCCTTGTTGATAGCGATCAGCGGTGACTTTTAAATTTTCATCGGCTTGCGCGATAGATTGTTGTGTAACGGCGATTCGTTTTTTGGCTTCATCGTAATTAAGCCACGCTTGCCGAACTTGCAAACCAATTAAACTCGACAAATTATCACGTTGTTCTTTTAATGCTAAGGCTTGCCCAGTAATGGCATCACTGGTATGTGTTGAACCTGCATCGAGTTTCCATTCCATTCCAACATTTGCCATCCACATTCCTTCAAAGGCTTGATAACGGTTTTGTTGATATTGATAACCGCCATTGATGCCAACTTGCGGCAATAACCCCGCTGTAACACTTTTAGCTTGATGTTCTAGTGATTCAATTTGCTGTGAAATAGCGACTAATTCCGTGCGTTGTTTCAACGCATTATTGCTTAATTCGGTTAAGTTCTCGGTGGGAAGTACAGGGAATTTATTGGCTAGTTTTACCTCATGCGTCAAATTTCTGTCTAAAAGTTGATTGTAATGCGATTTGGCGATGTCGAGTTGATTTGTGAGTTGAACTACTTGTTGTTTTGCATTGGCTAATTCAACACTTGCGCTCAATTGGTCATTTTTCGCTACAACGCCTTGTTCAAATAAATTATTTACGTCTTTAGTATGCCGTTCTAAGGTATCAACATGATTTTGGGCGACTTGCAAACCGCTTTCGACACGCAAAACAGTGATGTACGCTTCAGCGACTTCCATTTTGATATTAGAAACAGACGTGATTTCATTAGATTGCGCGGCTTCTAATGCGGCTTGTGCGGCATTGATATTGTGAGTAATTTTGCCACCTGTGTAAATTGGTAATGATGCAATCGCTTGTGCTTTGACGCTACCAGATTGCGACATACTGAAAAGTGCGGTTTGTCCGCCAATGTCCGTTTTCGCAGTTGGCGTTTCACTAAACTGTGTGTAGCCGCTACTAACATTTAACGTTGGCAAACGCTGATTTTCAGTCGCTTGTAATTGTTGATCTGATGCGTCGATATTGGCTTTCGCAGATTTAATTTGATGGTTGTTTTCAATCGCATTATTCCACGCATCGTCTAACGTTTCGGCTGAAACGGTTGTTGTGGAAAATGCTAAAAATAGGCTAATTATGTGATTTTTATTCATTTATGGAATCCTTAAATTTTCAGTACCCAAACGGACGTTTCTTCATGTGTGGGATTTGCAATAAAAACAATTAAATTGTGAACTGCATCGTATTCCATAGCGTAATTCGTACCAACATTAAACGGAAAGTCAGCGGGAAGTCTTTCCCAGCTGTCTTTTTCAAAGTCATATAACCAAGTTTGGGCAGTGTCACCCGTGTTAATGACAGTAACTGTTTTTTTAATTCTGCTATGAAACGCTAAAGGAATTTCCGAACCTGCTGCTGGAGGGCGTTCGCCAATCGTCGGCATTTTCTTTGTAGACGATTCTCCTGAAACATAAACATAAACGTCATTTTTTCCTGCGTTGCCACCATAGATGACAAACGCGTGGTTCGCTGAATCATAAACAGAATTGATTGACCATTGATTGATGTTGCTGTGTGCAACTTGTTTCCAACCTGCATTACGAGTCCAATTGAAAACTCTATTATTCGTAAAACCTGTCATGACATCACGATCAGAATCATAACTCATTGTATAAGCGTAAAAATCCGCTCCTTTACTTTCACTGGCTTTCCATTGTTTTTCAATAAAACTGTAATTCCAAGTGGGTTGTTGCTTAATCGAAGACCAAATAGGAGCTAAGTTTTTTCCAGTGGCTTTACTTGGTGCTAATTGTTGGGGCGAACTCGCAATCACTAAACTATCAAATAATGAATCATATTCAATACCACCGCAGGTATTTATCGCCCAAGGATGATTATTTTGTAAACCAGCGACAGGAAAACCTTTTTCATTAACTGAATATGTCGCAACTGAATCAGGTGAATAACTTGCGTGCCATTGCAATTTATTCATGTCGAATGTGTAAATCGCGTTGCTAAATTCACTTTGATTTATGTTGCCACCAAATACCAAAAGATGCGCTCGATGATTATCAAAAGCACTTCCTGAATAAGGTTGTTTGTAAAAATGTACTGCATCGTTTGGTGTTTGTTGGTGAATTTTAAGCCATTGATTTTTAGGCAATGACAGATAACCATCAAAATCCATTACATAAACAGGCGATTTATCAATGTTGCCGATAACAGCCCTTTTAATACCTTCCCATCGCCAATGATTTGTAATACGTTCACTTAGTAATGTAATGAATAAAACACCTAGCACCAAATGCGCTAAAAGGCTAAAACCCACAAAATACGTTTTTATTATTTTTGACATTTTCAATGTGATGCGTGAAGTGTTGTCGGATTACATTTTATTTGATTGCTGTATTGAATTGCACCAATATCGATGATTTGTGGGTTGATGGAATTACCACAAAAATCGTCTTTAAGTTCTAAATTGGATGTTGCTTTGCCTAACAATTCATCACCATGCAATAAACTTAAATCCAGTTTTTTAATATCGTTAAACCAATCTGTAAACTCACAACCGCTAAATTTTTTATCGCTTGCAACACAATCCACATCAATTAGATTATTTTTTTCCAGTGCTACAACGCCACCATCTCGTTCTTTAATTCGACCTGAAATAATGTTGTTCACAATCACTGCTGAGGTAGTGTCAAATCGCACATCAATGCCTAATGAATTAAAAAGTGAATTGTTGTAAATTGCTGTTAAAGCTGATTTATTTAAATAAATACCAACATCGTGTGAACAATTCATGATGATGTTATTTCGCATCGTCCCATTAGTATGTTCCGTTGAGCAATCACTATTTCGACAGTATTCTGTGCCTGTTCCGCCGCCGCCAAATGATAAGCCAATTCTCACGCCTTTATCCGCTGGCAAATTCATTTCACAAATAACTAAGTTACGCTCGAATATGCCATTAGAACCATTGCCTTTCATGAATGCGCCATAACTGATTTGATTGCTGCCTACTTTTGAAAAATCGGCGATTAAATTCCCGCGAACAATCCAATGATTTGCGCTATTGATATTTAATAAAGTCACAGGATTAGCTGTTTCTCGAGGGCGCGTGTTATAAACGCTATTACCTTCAATTAAGGCATTATCAGGGTAATTTTTTGATTCACCATTTGCTTTGAGTGGCGCATTAAAATCGTAAATTCGATTATTTCGTAACACAAAAGAATGTCCTTTACCGACAACATGGAAAGCGTGTTCACAATCACTGTCATTTTCACAAACGCCTTGAATATCTAAATTTTCAAAAACCCAATACGGTGCAAGCACTTTAAAGCCTTCCATCGCATTCAATTTTAATTTTACTGTCCCTAAAATTTCACCACGAACTGTAATCGGTGCGTGATTATCACCCGAAGTGTTTAAATTCATTGTTTGATTAAGTGAATAAGTACCTGGTGCAAGTTGAATAATGTCGCCTGGAAGTGCTTTTTGAATTGCTGAAATAAGGGTAGTTGACGATGTGACATTCACAACCCGATTATCTGATGTTGCAATAAAGTCGTTATGTAATAGAGTTGGCTTTTTTGGATTAAAGCCGTCAAATTCTTGAGGCGCGTATCTTACTGTTTCAGATGCCCCTTGACCTTGCCAATTAGAAATATCAGAAAATTTCTCAGCAGAATTCGTCGTTAAATGACTCCAGTTATTAAATAAATGGCTTTGCAACAAAATTGTTCCTAATTGTTGACTGCCACCTTGTGCCGTGTAAGCAAGATAGTTTGACGTTCGCTCTATGAAGAATGAAATAGGTTCGCCAACATAAAGACGAATCGCAAAAATTCCACTCATCAAAATGAGATTTCCTAAAATTCCTGTAATCAAAAAATAGCTCACTAATCGGTCAAGGTTACTTTTTATCGTCATGGCATTTTCATTTGTGTTTTAAAATCATTGTGTTTAAACATCATACTTAATTTTATGACAATCCACATACCAACTTTATTTCACCATTTATTTTGTGAAGCTGAAACAAAAACGCCTTTTTTAGCCATCATTCACAAAAAAAACACTTGGACTTATCAGCAATTAAATCAACTTGTTAAACAACAAGCTCTTGCATTGCAAAGTATAAATTTAAAAGCGCGTCAACGTGTTGCAATTTATTTGCCTAAACAAATCGAAACGGTTAGTAGTTTTCTAGCGATTTCAAAAGCTGGCGGCGTTTTTGTACCGCTAAATCCCATTTTAAAAGCCGCGCAAGTTGAGCATATTTTGAATGATTGCAATGTGCAAATTTTAATTACGTCAAAAAATCGCTTGAAAATGCTTGCGCCGAATTTGAAAAATTGCCCCGATTTGCACACGATTATTTTGGTTGAAAACGAAATACCTATTTTAACTTTGCCTCAACAAATTTTAACGTGGCAAAACTTTCTCAATTTAGCGAATCAAAATGCCATTTTACCGTCAATTATTGATACCGATATGGTGGCTATTCTTTACACTTCTGGTAGTACAGGCAAACCGAAAGGTGTCATTTTATCCCATCGAAATTTGGTTGCTGGCGCAGAAAGTGTTAGCGAATATTTACACATTACACAATCAGATAGATTACTCGCTGTTTTACCATTTAGTTTTGATTACGGTTTAAATCAATTAACGACTTGTTTGTTAAAAGGTGCGTGTTGTGTGTTATTGGATTATTTATTACCGCGTGACGTAATTCGTGTTTTGGAATCAGAGAAAATTACAGGATTAGCTGCTGTACCCTCACTTTGGGCGCAATTGACGAATGTCGAATGGTCAGAAAATAGCTATTTGCGATACATGACAAATTCAGGCGGAAAAATGCCAAAGTCTGTTTTAAACACGATTCGCCAAAAAGCACCGAATAGCCAATTTTTTTTAATGTACGGTTTAACGGAGGCATTTCGTTCAACGTATTTGCCGCCCGACCAGTTAGATAAACGTCCTGATTCGATTGGTAAAGCGATTCCTAATGCTGAAATTTTAGTGGTTCGAGAAGATGGAACGCTTTGTAATCCTAATGAAGAAGGTGAATTGGTGCATCGTGGCGCGTTAGTGTCATTAGGTTATTGGAACGATGCGGCAAAAACTGCCGAACGATTTAAACCCTGTCCAAATCAACTCAATGAATTACCATTAACAGAAATTGCTGTTTGGTCTGGTGATACAGTAAAAATGGATGAAGAAGGCTATTTGTATTTTGTCGGACGCAAAGACGATATGATTAAAACATCAGGTTATCGGGTTAGTCCGTCAGAAATTGAAGAAGTGATTTACTCATCCGAATTTGTCAAAGAAGCCGCCGCGATTGGCGTTGAACATTTAACGCTTGGACAGGAAATTTTAGTTGTCGTGAGTTTGAATGAAAATTCTGCTGATTTTGACACAAAAACGTTAATCCATTTATGCAAAACGCAATTACCAAATTTTATGATTCCTACAAAAATCGCCGTTTTGCCCGAATTACCTAAAAATTCCAACGGCAAAATTGATCGAAAACAACTTACTAAACATTTTTCAGTTAAAAAATTATTATGAATACATCAAAAAAAGGCAGTTTAACGATTATCGGCGGACAATGGCGCAGTCGAAAAATTGACGTTCTCGATGCGGATGGTTTGCGACCTACACCAAATCGGGTGCGTGAAACATTATTTAATTGGTTGCAAGCCGATATTTTTAACGCGCAGTGTTTAGATTTATTTGCAGGCAGTGGCGCGTTGAGTTTTGAAGCCGCTTCGCGTGGCGCAAAAAACGTGGTGCAAATTGAAAATAATGTTGCCGCGTGCCAGATTCTAAAAAGTAATGCTGAAAAATTAAACGCAACACAAATTCAAATTATTCAATCAGATACGCTGTCATATTTGCAAAAATCACCTGAAAATCCATTTGATGTTGTGTTTATCGACCCGCCCTTTGGTTCAGATTTCGTCGCACAAAGTTGCGAATACCTTGAAAAAAATCATTGGCTTTCGCCTTACGCGAAAATTTACATTGAAACTGAAACCAATTTGACGCTGGAATTACCCGAAAATTGGCAACTATTGAAAAGTAAAACAGCGGGTGAAGTGGCTTATCGGTTGTACAATTGGCAATCAAAATAAAAAAATTATTCCGAAATGCAATTTATACAAACAAAAAGAATTCCTGTTTTTCTGGCGACGATGTTTTTGTCTTCGCTGGTTTTCGCAGATGACATTGAAAAATCTTGGACAGATGCAATTACCGTTTCAGGTTATGCAAAAATTACGGCTGAAGCCGTCAATGAAGCTCCGACTTCTTTTGCATTAGATGATTTAAGCATCTTTGTTTCAGGAAAATTTAATCGATGGTTTAATCCATTTTTGGAAGCCGAAGCCTACAACATGAACATTTGGAAAGAAAGCGATGGCTTTCAATTTAATAATGTTCATTTTGCAATTGAGCGGCTCTATAACGATATGCAACTTACTGATGATGATACTTTGCGCGTCGGTAAAATGCTTGCGTCAATCAATCACTGGAACATTGTTCATGCCGCGCCATTAGTTTGGACTTCAACACGTCCTGTCACGTCAAATTATGCTCGCGCGAATTATGTTACAGGTTTGCAACTTCGACATGATTTCGACGCGCTTTCTGGTCATGCGTTAGAAGTTTATGTCCAACCTGTTGAAGATTTTAATCATAAAGTGTTGAGTTCGCATGAGCGTCAATATGAAACCATTGCGGGCGCACGTTGGATTGCTCATGAAGATTTAGATTATTACGTTGGCGTAGCCTTTCAACACGCGCAAGTTGCTCATAGCGATGAAATGCGAAATTCCATTAGCATCGACGGCAATTGGCAACACGAATTTTTTGAATTAGAAAGTGAATTGTTATTTACCAACATCAACACAAAAGAAGTTCGCCAACACGGTAATGATTGGGGCGGTTACGTTCAAATGGCAGTACCAATTATCGATAAATTTAGCTTAATTACACGCTACGAACATTTTGAGTTTGCCGAAAAAACAGAAGCAATGAATGCTGAATTAGGCGGGATTGTTTATCGACCTGTCCCGAGTGTATCGTTCAAATTAGAATGGCAACAAACACAAGGCAGCACATCTCATAATCAGACTGGACTTTACAGTTCGGTGGCGGTGTTGTTCTGATGAAAAAGTTGCTCATTTTATTAGCCGCCTTGTTGCCGCTTTCGGTTCATGCCGATTTGTATATTATCGCCAATAAAGAGTTGCCGATTTCACAACTTGAAAAAAGCGATATTTCAGCGATTTATCTACTCAAGAAAAAACATTGGGAAAATGGCGAAGATATTATGCCTATCAATTTGCCTGCGACTGCCGACGCAAGAGCGCGTTTTACGTCGCAAATTTTTGATAGTACGCCCGAAAAATTAGGCAGTTATTGGGACAAAATGCTGTTTAAAGGTGAAACACCGCCCGTCACGCAAAATTCTGAACAAGCGGTCATTATGTTTGTTGAACGCATTAAAGGCGCGATTGGTTACGTCGAAACGAAACCGCAAAGTTCACAAATTAAAATTTTGCAACAATTTAAATGACGAGGTTTTAATGTCGCGCGTGTCACTTTCCGTTCGTTTAACGTTATTTTTCAGTTTGATTGTTTTGTTGGTAACGGTGACATTAAGTTCAGTGGTTTTTTATCAATTTGGTGAAAAAATCAATGAACAAATCAGTCGAAACTTAACGGATATTGCCGACCACAAAGCGGCTGAAATTAACAATGTTTTGTTGTTTGAACGCACGAATTTATTGTCATGGCGAGCCTCTTCGGTCATGCTTGATGTGGTTGTCGATGATTTAGATAAACGCATCAGCACCGAACTTAGTCGCATGAAAAAGTATTATGAATTGGAAGGCGATTTGTATGTTTTTAATGCAAATGGCGCGTTAATCGCCTCGACAAATCCAAGTATTTCAAAAATAAAATTGCCTGACGTTTGGCAAACTAAATCCGATTATCAGCTTGTTTTTAAACATGACGTTCCATTCATAACAGGTAATATCGTCGCACACGTTGCAAAACTCAATCCGCCGCAATTGAAAACCGAAGGTTATTTAGTCATTACTCATTCCTGGGACAATTTGAGCAAATTACTCACGCCAACAGACAGTAATTTTGCGTTGCGTAAAAATAGCGAAAAGACCGCCGAGTTATTTACCAAAAATGGCGTGGCAACGATGACGATTGGTGATGAATTTGTGCCGCATTCTTTGTGGATTTTCTATGGAGAAAATTATTTAGGCGCGATTTCAAAAACTGTGATGTTAGACAATTTTAATTTTCAGGTTGCCGCGTTTATGCCTGAAAAATTGGCGCATGAACCGTTATTTGAACTCATGAAAAATTTGCTGCTGGCGGCTGGTCTTGTCGGTTTGCCGATGATTTTTATCGTCATTTTGCTTAGTCGGCATCTGGTTACACCGATTAAAAAATTAACGGAGACGATTCGCGGCATTGAAGATTCCAATGATTTATCAATTCAAGTTCACGTTTCAGGACATGACGAAGTGGCAGATTTGGGAAATGCGTTTAATCGTATGACTTTACAACTCGGTGAGTTGTTTCATAAAAATTTGATTGTTGAAAAAGAACTCGAACATTTAAATGCGAATTTAGAAAACCAAGTCGTCGAACGAACAGCGCAATTACAAGAAACGTTGCAAAAACTCAAATCCGCGCAAGCGCAACTCGTGCAATCTGAAAAAATGGTATCGCTCGGACAACTTGTTGCAGGAATTGCCCACGAAATTAACAATCCGATTGGCGCGATTTACGCAAATATGCCGCCGCTTGCAGAATATATCGATGATATTAAAGGCACAGTTGAAATTGCCGAACAAGGTTTAGACGAAACAGGTTTAAAAACGCTAAATGAATACAAAGCCCAGATTGATTATCAATTTGTGATTGATGATTTGGAGAATTTATTAAAAAGTCAAAAACAAGCCGCTGATAGAATTCGGAATATCGTTTTATCATTACGAAATTTTTCCCGTTTAGATCAAGGTGATGTAAAAAGTGTGTTGCTTGAAGAAGGGATTGATTCGACGTTGCAAATGTTGATTCATAATTATAAAAATCGAATTGAAATCGAAAAAAATTACGCGCTAAACGAAATGGTGGAATGTTATGCAGGTGAACTGAATCAAGTATTTATGAACATTTTAGCCAATGCGATTCAAGCCATTCCTGATACGGGTTCTATTTTTATCACATCCGCGAAATTAAATGGAAATGCGGTAATTACGATTGCAGATACAGGAACGGGAATGCCTGACGACGTGAAAGCGAAAATTTTTGATCCCTTTTTTACCACTAAAGATGTGGGTGAAGGTACGGGTTTAGGGTTGTCAATTTCTTACGGCATTATCGAAAAACATCATGGCACATTGACCGTTGAATCGAATCAATCGGCTGAAAATCACGGTACACGGTTTATTATTGTGATTCCTTTAAAGCTCGTAAAAAATGCCTAATTTATGACGATTCAAGCTATTCATCATTATCACAACGCCGTTCACAAAATTTATCAATTCAGCGGACAAACACACGAACAAGCGATTAAAGACGAATTCAAACGCTTGTTAAATCATTATTGCGATGCACGGAATTTGCTGGTTGTCAGTGAAATCAATATCAAAAATAAACGCGGTGAGTTGATTCGTCCCGACGGGATTGTGAAAAATAATTTGCGGCTTGATTGCGGTTATTGGGAAAGCAAAGCCAATGTCGATTTAGAAAAAGAAATCACCGCCAAAATTAACGCGGGTTATCCGTTAATCAACACGCTGTTTCAAGATGATAAACAGGCGATTCTGTATCAAAATGAACAACGTTTTTTGGAAACACCGCTGACAAATGAACGTGAACTTGATGAGTTACTCACGCAATTTGTCAGTTACGAAAGCCGCGAAATCACCGAATTTAACGGCGCAATCTATGCTTTTAAACAAGATTTACCGCATATTTTAGAAGCCTTACGCGGCATGATTGCTGTGCAAGAAAAATCGAACAAAGCCTTTATTTCAGGGCGACAGGATTTTTTAGCGATTTGCCAACACAGTATCAATCCGAATATCGCACCATCGGATGTAACCGAAATGTTGTTACAACACATTTTGACCGAAGAAATTTTCACCAGCATTTTCAGTGATTCGCAATTTCACAGCGAAAACAATATCGCCAAAGAATTGTACAAAGTCGAAAACACGTTTTTTAGCGGTAACACCAAACGCAACACGCTCGCGGCAATTCAACATTATTACGCTGTGATTAAAATTCGTGCAGCCAGTATTGCCGACCATCACGACAAACAAGTTTTTCTCAAAGTCATCTACGAGAATTTTTACAAAGCCTACAATCCCAAAGCCGCCGACCGTTTAGGCATCGTTTATACGCCGAATGAAATTGTGAAATTTCAACTTGAAACGGTGGATTTTCTGCTTGAAAAACACTTTTCAAAATCGCTTGCCGACCCAGACGTAAAAATTTTAGATCCTTGCACAGGAACGGGAACGTATTTGTGTGATTTGATTGATTATTTGCCGCCGCACCGTTTGGCGTACAAATACGCAAATGATATTTATGCCAATGAATTGGGACTTTTGCCGTATTACATTGCGAATCTCAACATCGAATACACTTATCAGCAAAAAATGGGCGAATATGCCGAATTCAATCACATTTGTTGGGTTGATACCCTCGACAATACCGCGTTTGATTTCAAAGGTTCAAACAATGAATTATTTGGTTTGAGTGTTGAAAATACTGAACGTATCAAACAACAAAATCAGCAAAAAATCTCTGTGATTATTGGCAATCCGCCGTATAACGCCAATCAACAAAACGAAAACGATAATAATAAAAATCGGAAATATCCCGTGATTGATAAGCGTATCAAAGCGACTTACATCAAAGAAAGCACCGCTCAAAAAACCAAACTTTATGATATGTACGCACGGTTTTTACGTTGGGCAAGTGACCGATTACAAGAAAATGGCGTGATTTCATTTGTTATCAATCGCAGTTTTATCGACAGCCGCACGTTTGATGGGTTTCGTAAATCGTTAGCGAGCGAATTTGATTTTGTTTATATTGTCGATACGCAAAGCGATGTCCGTAAAAATCCCAAATTATCTGGCACAAAACATAATGTGTTTGGCATTCAAACGGGCGTGGCGGTTTTATTTTTAGTGAAGAAAGTATGAAAAAAATTAGTTGGAGCGATGAGAAAAATGAAAAACTTATCGCCGAGCGAGGAATTAGTTTTGATGATGTCGTTTATCATTTGGAACAAGGCAATGTATTGGACGACATAGAACATCCGAACCAAGAAAAATACCCGAATCAATCAATTTTGGTTTTGGAAATAAATAATTACGCTTACATCGTGCCTTATGTTGAAAATGACACAGAGGTATTTTTGAAAACAATCATTCCAAGTCGTAAATTAACGAAACAGTATTTAGGTGATAAGTCATGAATAATTTAACCCAAGAAGAACAAGAATTATTGAACAGCGTTGAAAATGGTGAATGGCAATCGAAACCAAATCTTGCTCAACGAAAACGAATATTACAACAATATGCAAAACAACATTTAAACGAAAAAAAACATTTCGATGTCACGCTTTCGAGTAATGATTTTGACAAATTAAACTCTTTTGCTTTGAAACAAGGCATAAGTTATCAAGTTTTTGCAGAAAATATCTTGCATCAATATATCGAAGAAAAATTGCAGTATTCTTAGTAAAGAAACAAACCATGACTAAAAATGCCGAATTCTACTACTTCACGCTCGCTGACGATTTACCACGCAAAGACAAATTACACTGGTTCGACACCACAAAATTCAAAGACATTCCGTTCGAGCGCATTCATCCCGACGAAAAAGGCAATTGGCTCAATTTAACCGACAATGATTTTGAAAATTTGATGCCTGTTTGCGACAAAGAAGTGAAAGCAGGGAAATCAAAAGAAAATCACGCCGAAGCCATTTTTAAATTGTATTCACTCGGTGTCGTCACAGCGCGAGACGAATGGGTTTATGACGATGACAAACAAAATTTAGAAAACAAAGTTAAACATTTAATCAAAATCTACAATGCTCAAGTTGAAAGCGAATTAGATTACTCAATTAAATGGTCAAGGGCGGTTAAAAAAGATTTAGAAAAAGGCGTTAAATACAAATTCAACGAAGCGTTAATTGTCGAAAGTTTGTATCGTCCGTTTGTTAAGAAAAAACTGTATTTCAGCAAACAATTAAATGAAATGCAGTACCAACTTCCTCAAATTTTTAATGAACAAAATAAATTTAAGAATCTTTGCATAGTTTTTACAGACGCAAATTCACAAAAACCATTTTTAGTAAATGTCGTTGATAAAGTTTTTGATTTACATTTTGTTGGTGCTGCGGCTGGTTCTTCAGGAATTCCTTTGCATATTTATGATAAAGATGGAAAACCACACGACAACATCACAAATTGGGCATTGAACCAATTTAAAAACCGTTATGCTTGTGAACTCACGAAAACCGACATTTTTCATTATGTTTATGCCGTTTTGCATCATCCCGCGTATCGTGAAAAATACGAACAAAATTTAAAACGTGAATTTCCGCGTGTGCCGTTTTATGACGATTTTTCGCAATGGGTTGAATGGGGCAAAACGTTGATGGATTTGCATTTGAATTATGAAACTGTTGAACCGTATCCGTTAAAACGTGTCGATTCAAAAAACAGCAAAATCCCAAAAGCAAAATTGAAAGCCGATAAAACCAACGGCGTGATTGAACTTGACGAAAATACGAGTTTAAGCGGAATTCCTATTGAAACGTGGGACTATAAATTGGGAAATCGAAGTGCGTTAGAATGGATTTTAGACCAATTCAAAGAAAAGAAACCCAAAGATGCGACAATTGCCGAGAAATTTAATGTTTATCGTTTTGCCGATTACAAAGAATCAGTAATTGATTTATTGATGCGCGTTTGTGGCGTGTCGGTTGAAACGGTAAAAATAACTAAACAAATGAAATTTAAGGATGTTTAAAAAATGCACACATTATTAGTTGTTGACGAT
The DNA here is from genome assembly GCA_049656545.1 of Methylococcaceae bacterium. Taxonomy (GTDB): domain Bacteria; phylum Pseudomonadota; class Gammaproteobacteria; order Methylococcales; family Methylomonadaceae; genus UBA10906. Next base: position 4,340 of record JBASLW010000192.1, on the reverse strand, counting down.
GACGCAGATGTTTTAGCGACGCTGACACGCAGTTTTCGGAAAGGTTACAAAACGCTAGCAGCAAGCGGTGGTGAAGCGGCGTTGGAAATTTTGAATTCACAGTCTGTTGATTTAATTATTTGTGACCAGAGAATGCCAGGTGTTGGCGGCGTAGAAGTTTTAACACACGCTTTTAATGTACAACCGCAAGCGGTGCGAATTTTATTAACAGGTTATACCGATGTGGAATCGTTATTGGCGTGTGTGAATGAAGCACATATTTACAAATACGTTACAAAACCTTGGATTCCTGATGATTTGAATTTTACGGTTGTTCGAGCGTTAGAATCCTTGGATTTACAAAGAGAGTTAGATAAAGCTCGTTATTTATTAGAAACCGCTTACAAAGATGCGGTGGTGATGTTGTGTTTAGCCGCTGAAGGTAAAGATCAAGATACGTCTAGCCATTTATACCGTGTTCAACATTACACCGAAGCGTTAGCACTTGCGGTCGGTGTGAATGCAAAAGATGCAGAACACATGGGTTTAATGAGTATGTTGCATGATATTGGCAAACTTGCGACCCCCGATGCAATTTTAAAAAAACCAGGAAAATTAACCGAAGAAGAATGGGGAATTATGCGAGAACATCCGCTTGCAGGTGTAAAAATCTTGGGGACGAATCCATTTTATGAATTGGCGCGAGAAGTTTCCGCAGGACATCATGAAAATTTTGACGGCACAGGTTATCCAAATCAATTGAAAGGGGAAGAAATTCCGTTGTCAGCACGAATTGTAAAACTTGCTGATGTGTTTGATGCTCTTACTACAAAACGCCCCTACAAAGAACCTTGGACAATGGAAGCCGCGTTTGAAAATATCGAATCCCATTCTGATGGTATGTTTGACCCCAGATTAGTCGAAGAATTTAAAAAATTATTTAAAAACGGGACGTTAACGCGAATCCAAGCAACATATAAAAATTGATGGTTAAAACGAGAAAAGCGTAGAAATTAAAAATTTTCTACGCTTTTTTTGATGGTGATTAAATGTAAGTCAACCAATCTGAATAGGTGTCGCTACGTCCATGAACGGCATCGAAGTAAGCGGTTTGTAATTCTTTCGTAATCACGCCACGTCCGCCATTTCCAATTTGACGATTATCAAGTTCACGAATTGGCGTAACTTCTGCTGCTGAACCTGTGAAAAAGGCTTCATCTGCTACATAAATTTCATCGCGTGTAATGCGTTTTTCAATCACTTCGTAACTTAAATCACGCGCAATAGTCATCACAGAATCGCGGGTAATGCCTTCTAATGCGGACGTGGTTTCAGGTGTGTAAATCACACCGTTGCGAATAATGAATAAATTTTCTGCGCTGCCTTCCGCTGCAAAACCTTGATGGTCAAGCATTAACGCTTCGTCATAACCGTTTGCTTGTGCTTCTTGCAAAGCTAAAATTGAATTGATGTAATTCCCGTTCGCTTTAGCTTTGCAGAATGTGCTGTTGTGATGATTTCTTGTGTAAGACGAGGTACGAATCCGAATTCCTTTTTCGATACTGTCCGCGCCTAAATATGCGCCCCAAGACCAAGCTGCAACCATTGTGTGAACTTTCAAATTATCCGCCCGCAAGCCCATGCCTTCTGAACCTAAAAAGCTCATCACTCGAATATACGCGCTATCTAAATTATTTTTTTTCAGCGCATCAATTTGAACTTGATTTAATTCCTGTTTGGTTTGCGGCAACTTCATATTCATGATGTGTGCTGAACGGAATAAACGGTCGGTGTGTTCTTGCAAACGAAAAATCGCCGCACCTTTATCGGTGTGATAAGCACGAACGCCTTCAAATACGCCCAATCCATAATGTAATGTGTGCGTTAAAACGTGAACTTTCGCGTCACGCCAATCTAACCACTCACCATCTTTCCAAATAAAACCGTCGCGGTCGTCCATTGTTGTAGCCATGTTTTAAATCTCCAAGGTTATAAAATAGGTAAAAGTTATTTTGTTTCAGAATGGCGTGATTGCCATTCATTTTTGATTTGTAAAATATCGGGTAAAACGTGTTCAAAAAGTGTCACCAATTTAGGGTCAAAGTGGTGATTTGCACCACGTTGAATTTCGGCAAACGCGTCTTCAATTGTCCAACTTTTTTTGTACGGACGTTCCATTGTCAGCGCGTCGAACACATCAGCAATCGCTACAATTCGTGCCGATTCTGGAATGGCTTCACCGATTAGTCCAAGAGGATAACCGCTTCCGTCCCATTTTTCATGATGATGACGGGCAATTTCAGCCGCCATCACAAAAATTGGTTCTTTTGAATTTTCAAGAATTTTTGCGCCGATTTCAGAATGGGTTTTCATAATCTCCCATTCGTCAGCTGTCAGTTTCCGAGGGGCTTTTAATATCGAATCAGGAATCCCAATTTTTCCTGTGTCGTGCATCGTCGCGGCTAATTTTAAACACTCAACCTTTTCTTGTGACCACCCAGTTGCTTTGGCAAGAATGCCCGCATAATCTGCCATTCGCCAAATATGCACACCCGTATCGGTATCATTGTAATGTCCCGCTTCACCCAACATAAAAATCGCCGCTTTATGACTTTCTTCCAGCGATTTTGATTTTACCAATGACAAATGATTTTGCACACGTCGTAACACAATCGGCGCAGAAACGGGTTTTGAAATGTAATCCACTGCACCGACATCAAAACCGTATATTTCATCATGGACTTCACTCATTGCTGAAACAAAAATCACGGGAATGTTTTCAGTTAAAGAATTTTTTTTAAGCTGTTTGCAAACTTCATAACCACTCATATCAGGCATCATAATATCGAGTAAAATCAAATCAGGATGATGGATATTTGCGGCTTGTAACGCTTTTTCACCGTTTGGCGCAAACAAGAGTCGATAAGTGTCTTTTAAAATTTGTCGCATGACGTGAAGATTTGTTGGCTCGTCATCGACAATTAAAATTTTCTTCATAAAAATTTGCAGAATCCTAATTTTTTAACTAATAAATGCGTTTTTTTTGTGGCTTCTTCAAAATCAAAATTGTCAATTTGGTATCGAATTTGGGTAAATTCTGTTTCATCTAAATACTTTTCCAAATCTAAAAGAATCGGTTCAACAACGTCAGGATTTAATTCATTTAAAGCGATTAACAATTTTTTGATTAAATTTATCACGGCGTTTTCATCAACTATTTTAGTCGATGAAACTGTTGGCAATGTTGTAGAAGATTTTAATTGATTGATGGCGATGGTGACATTTTCGAGTGCAATTTGCAGTTGTGATAATAAACAATTGATATTTTTATTCGCAGCGAAATCGTTTTCTATTTTTTTTGTTAATGCCGTAATTTCTAATATCACCAAATTACTCGAAACGCCTTTTAATGAATGAATATAACGTTGTGCGAGTTTGTTGTCATTTAATGCGGTTAGAATTTTATTGGCATCATGTTGGTGTTCTCTGGCAAATAAATTAAGAGCTTTAACGTATTCCAAAGAATCGCCCCACGTTTTTAACGCTTTGTCATAATCAATTAAACCGTCAAGCGGACTGAAATCAAATGTATTTATTGCGTGATTTTTAATGCTTTCCTTTTGTCTAATCTCGCCAATACCTTCAGGAATTGTGGTTTCCATTGCAAACAACAGCTTACTAAATTCAATGGGTTTGCTGACAAAACCGTCCATACCTGCTTCAAAACATTTGTCATTATCTTCACGAAAAACACTGGCGGTTAATGCCAAAATCGTAATCCGTTTTTTGCATTGGTTTTCTGATTCCAATTTACGAATTGCGCGAGTGGTTTCGATGCCATCTAATTCTGGCATGTGAATATCCATCAGAATTAAATCGTAATCGGTTTCTTGAAATGCTTTGATAGCTTCGTAACCATTTTTTACCCAATGAATATGATGCCCTTGTTGTTCTAAACGGAACGTGGCGAGTGTGGCATTAACTTCAATATCTTCCGCAAGCAAAATCGTAAATAATCGCGGTGAAATATAAGTGCTAGCAATGCCGCCATCATTTTCATATAAACAATCGTCTTTTAAACAATCGTCTTTTGTTGTCGATTCTGGAAAATTTGCGGTGAAATGAAATGTTGAGCCTTCACCAAAAATACTTTCTACCCAGATTTCACCGCCCATCAATTCTACAATTTGTTTGGAAATGGTTGTGCCTAATCCTGTGCCGCCAAAATGGCGCGTTGTAGACGTATCGGCTTGAGAAAATAAATCAAAGACAATTGCAACTTGTTCGGGAGTCATTCCAATGCCTGTATCAGACACAGAAAAATGCAGCATATTCGGTTTTTCACTCGCTTTAACGGTTAA